>JAIENF010000629.1 GCA_019751575.1 Burkholderiales bacterium | reverse complement strand
CCGGGATGATCGCCTTCGTCGGGCTGGTCGCGCCGCACCTGGTCCGCCGCTGCGTGACCGTCGCCCACGGACCGCTGCTGGCGCTGTCGGCGCTGGCCGGCGGCGTGCTGCTGCTCGCCGGCGATATCGCCGCGCGCACGCTGATCGCACCGCAGGAACTGCCGGTGGGCGTACTCACCGCGGTGCTCGGCGGCATCTACCTGCTGGTGCTGCTGCGCAGGCGGCGCGCATGAACGCGATCGACGTGCGGCTGGAAGCCCGTGGCATCGGCGTCACGCTGGGCGGCCAGCGCGTGCTCGACGAGGTCTCGATCCAGTTGCCGGCCGGACAGTGGACCGCGATCGTCGGGCCCAACGGCGCCGGCAAGAGCACGCTGCTGTCGGTGCTGGCCGGCCTGCGCCGTGCCGATCGCGGCGAGGTGCATGTCGGTGGCGAGCGCATCGAGGCGCTTTCCACGCGCGAGCGCGCCCGCCGCATCGGCTGGCTGGCGCAACAGGGCGAAGCCGATGGAGACCTCGCGGTGCGCGACATCGCGCAGCTCGGCCGGCTGCCGCACCTGGGACTGTTCGGCACGCCGGGCGCAGAGGATCGTCTTGCGGTCGAGCTCGCAATGGAAGCCACCGGTGCGACCGCCTTCGCCGACCGCCGGCTGGGTGAACTGTCCGGCGGCGAGCGCCAGCGTGCATTGCTGGCACGCGTGCTGGCGGTGCAGGCACCGGTGGTGCTGCTCGATGAACCGACGACCCATCTCGATGCGCCCCACCAGCGGGCGGTGCTCTGCTGCATCACCGGGCTGGTCCGGCAACGCACGGCGGTGGCCGTGGTGCTGCATGACCTCACGCTGGCGCTGGCCGCCGACCGGGTCGTCGTGATGCATCGCGGACGCATGCACGCGGCCGGCAGCCCCGGCGATCCGGCACTGCATTCGGCGATCGCCGACGTGTTCGAGCAGGCGATCAGCATCGAGCGCATCGAAGGACGCGACGGTCCCCGCTGGGTCGCCGTTCCCTCGCCATGACCGCGCGCGCGATCATGGTACTGGGCTGCACCAGCGGTGCCGGCAAGAGCTGGCTGGCCACGGCGCTGTGCCGCTGGTATCGACGCCGCGGCCACGATGTCGCGCCGTTCAAGGCGCAGAACATGAGCAACCATGCGCGCGTGGTCGCGCTGGCGGGCGGCGGTACCGGCGAAATCGGCAGTGCGCAGTACTTCCAGGCACTGGCCGCCGGCATCGAACCGGCCGTCGAGATGAACCCGGTCCTGATCAAGCCGGAGGCGGGCGGCCGCTCACAGGTGGTGGCGCTCGGACAGGTCGACGCCGCGCTGGGTGCCCTGCCCTGGCGCGCGCGCGGCGAGCGACTGTGGCCGATCGCACGCCAGGCGCTCGATGCGCTCGGCGCACGCCATGACCTGCTGGTGATCGAAGGCGCCGGGTCGCCGGCGGAGATCAACCTCGCGGCGGACGACTACGTGAACACGCGCACCGCGCTGCATTCGGCGGCCGGCTGCCTGCTGATCGCCGACATCGATCGCGGGGGTGCCTTCGCCCACCTCTACGGTACCCATGCGCTGATGGATGCCGGGGTCCGCTCGCAGCTGCGCGGCTTCGTGATGAACCGGTTCCGCGGTGATCCTGCGTGGCTGGCACCCGGTCCGGCGCAGCTGGAGGAACTGACCGGCGTGCCGGTGATCGGCGTCGTGCCGCACCTGCACGGACACGGCCTGCCGGAAGAAGATGCCGTGCCGCAGTCGGCGCAGCAGCAGCGCCCGCAGGTGGTGGTCATCGCCTGTCCGCATGCGAGCAACCTCGACGAGTTCGAGTCGTTGCGCCGGGCCGGCGTGCGCGTGGCGTTCGCCACCGACCGCGCCACGGTGGCAGATGCGCAGTGGCTGGTCCTGCCCGGCAGCAAGCACACCCTCGCAGACCTCGCATGGCTGCGCAGCACGGGGCTCGATGAAGCCGTGCGGGCCCATGCACGCAACGGCCTGCCGCTGCTCGGCATCTGTGGCGGCCTGCAGCTTCTGGGCGAGCGCATCGAAGATCCGCAGGGCCTGGAGGGCGGCCAGCCCGCCAACGAGCCCGGCCTGTCGCTGCTGCCGCTGCGCACCCGCTTCGAGGCCGACAAGCTGCTGGTGAAGACACATGCACGGTTCGGCACGCTGCACGGCGCATGGGCCGCGCTCTCCGGCATCGAGGCGCAGGGCTACGAGATCCGACTCGGTCGCAGCGCCCGTGCACGCGGCGATACCGAGGGCCATGACAGCGAAGCTGGCGACATCGACAGCACGCTGCGGCGTGCCTGCGATGCCGCGGCGATCGGCTGGCAGCAGCAGTCGGTGCTCGGCGTGTACCTGCACGGGCTGTTCGAGAACCCGGCGGTGGTCGCCGCGCTGTTCGGCGTCACGCCGCAACCGATCGACACCGTGTTCGACCGGCTGGCCGACACGCTCGACGAGGCCTTCGCGCCGGGCGTGCTCGACGCCCTCGCCGGTCCGGCGCGCTGACCCGGCGTGCTGACCCGGCGTGCTGACCCGGCGTGCTGACCGAGCTCAGTCGACGGCCACCTTGAGCACGGTGGAGCGACCACCGTCGGCCGCAATGGTGGTGCCGTTGACCATGCGCGACTCGTCCGAGCCGAGGAACACCGCGATCGCCGCGACATGTTCGGGTTCGCCGACCGAGAACGGATACAGCTTCTGCATGGCGATGCGCGCCTTCGCGGCCGGCGACGGGTTGTCGGAGAGCAGCCAGTCCTTGTTCTCCCAGCGCGCGATCGAACGTTCGGTGCGCACGATCGCCGGGGCGATCGCATTGGCGCGGATGTTGTAGCCGACGTACTGCGCCGCCAGCGTCTGGGTGAACGACATGATGCCGCCCTTCGCGGCCGCGTAGGCCGGCTTCTCGGAGCCCTTCAAGCCCAGGTGGGACGAGAAGTTGATGATCGATCCACCCCCGGCGGCGATCATGTGCGGGATGGCATGGCGGCAGCACAGGAACGGATGCAGCAGGTTGAGCGCCATCGTCCGGTGCCAGGTGTCGAGGTCCATCTGGTGCACCGGGCGGTCGTCCTGCAATGAACCGCCGGCGCAGTTCATGATCACGTCCAGCCGCCCGAACGCCTCGAGGGTTCGATCGACCGCGTGCTTCACCTGCGCGTCCTGGGTGACGTCGGTGCGGATGAACAGCGCCTCGCCACCCTCGTCACGGATCTGCGCCTCGGCCGAGCGGCCCGCCGCCTCGTCCAGCTCGAACAGCGCGACCTTCGCGCCTTCGCGCGCGAAGGCCCGCGCGGTGGCACGCGCGATGCCGGCCCCCGCGCCGGTGAGGAAGGCAACCTTGCCGGACATCCTGCCCATCGTCGGCCCCTGTGATCGGTGATGAAGAAGCCGCGGATTCTACGCGCGGCCCTGCCCGGTCCGGATGCTAGACTTTTCACCATGACCGCACGCCATGTCCGACCCGCAGCCCGCATCGCCACCGCGCTCTGCCTGCTGTCGCTGGCCGGCTGCGCGACCGTCGAGCACAAGGCGCCAGGGCCACGCGCAGAGCCCGCGCCCGGCAGCCGCGTCATACAGGTGCAGGGGCAGCGCCAGCGCCTGGTCACGATCGCGCTGCAGGAGTGGACCCTCTGGGGCTCCCCCCGGATCGACCTTTCGGGCCGACTCGTGCCCGCTTCGCGCAGCGAGTTCGATCCCGACTTCACCAGCCGTGTGCTGATGTACTGGTTCGTCATTCGCGGCAGCGAGTTCCCGACCGACAAGATGCGGCTCGGCGACGGTTCGCTGCTGCCGTGGTCGGCCGTGTTCGTGTCCTACCTGATGCATGCCGCCGGCGTGCCGCGCGAGGTGTTCATGCCCAGCCCCAGGCACTGGGACTACATCAAGCGCATCCATGACTTCCCGAATCCCGCGGGCTTCGAAGCGCTGGATGCCCGGGTCGCGGCGCCGCGGGTGGGTGACATCATCTGCGCGACGCGCTCATGGACCTCGGGCCAGGTCACCTCGTTCGCGCAGCTCGCGAGCAACGACAGCCGGGGCACCTACCACTGCGACCTGGTGGTGCGCGTGTCGCCGGGGCTGCTCGGGGCGATCGGCGGCAACGTGCGCGATGCGGTCACCTGGACCGACGTGCGGCTGGACGCGAACGGATTGCTTCAGCCGACGCCGGGCCGGCCGTGGCTGGTGGTGCTGCGGAACAACCTGCCGTAGACGAAGACGCACGAAGACGCACCGCACCCGCACCGGCGTTACCAGACGACGCCCGCCACCGCGATCACCGCCACGATCGCCAGCGCCCAGCCCATTCGCACCGAGCGAACCCGGTTGGCCTCGACACGCTGGACCAGCAGCGTGTTCTGGTCTGCGAGCTGCTTGATCAGCTCGGCCGAGGAGAGCAGCTGGTCGTGCAGCTCGGTCACCGTCGACTCCAGCGAATCGACGCGCGCCTGCAGCCCTTCACGCGAACTGTCGCCGCGCGACTGCGCCATCGCGCCACCGCCGACCGCCGACTGTGCCGGCCTGCCGGCGACCGAGCTCCAGAGCTTCTTCGCGCCGTCGGCCACCTTCGGCGCGTTGCGGATGACCTCGGTCCACGGGACCGCCTGCAGTACGGTCAACCAGCTGATTGCCATGGTGATGGCCCTTTTCGATTGCGTGCGGAACTGATTAGACCAGCATGCAGGGCATCGGTTCTCGACGCAACCGGTGCCCAACCCGACACCCGACCCGACGCCCGACCCGGACGGGTGCCGGCCTGCGCCGCCAGCGATGGACCCGGTTTGACTTGCCCTCCACCCGTCCCCATACTTTTCGGCTGAATCAGGAGAAACCATGGCATCGATGAAAGGCCGGTTCTGCGTCGTCACCGGCGCGTCCACCCCGCACGGCATCGGCAACACGATCGCCAAACGCTTCGCCGAAGCCGGTGCATCGGTGTTCCTCGTCGCGGAGGGCACCCGCGAGCAGCTCGAGACGGCTCAGGCCGAATGCCGGGCCTTCCCGGTCGCCGGCAATGCCGAGGCGATGATCGCCGACGCGCACAAGCGCTTCGGGCGTATCGACGTGCTGGTCAACAATGCCGGCATCCGGGCGCCGATCGACTTCGGCGACTACACCCGCGCGCAGTTCGATGCGGTGGTCGGCGTGAACATCGCGACGCCGTTCTTCGCCAGCCAGGCCGTGGTGCCGATCATGCGCGCGCAGGGCGGCGGCCGCATCATCCACATCGCCAGCCAGCTCGGCCATGTGACCTACGCGAAGCGCGCCCTGTATGGCCTGACCAAGGCGGCGCTGCTGCACCTGACCAAGTCGATGGCCTACGAGCTGGGCAAGGACAACATCCAGGTGAACTCGGTCAGCCCGGGCCCGATCAAGACCCAGCCGCTGATCGACCGGCTGCGTACCGAGCCCGAAGAGATGGCACGGCGCATCAGCCAGTACGTGCCGCTCGGCCGGCTGGGCGAGCCGGGCGAGATCGCCGACGTCGCGTTCTTCCTCGCCACCGACGCACCCGCCTTCCTGCAGGGCGAGGACATCTGCGTCGACGGCGGGTACATCAACCACTGATGGCCGACCCGGGAGACGGTACCGGCGCTGCCGGCGTCGACGAGCGCCTGCTGGCGCTCGAGGTCAAGGCGAGCTTCACCGACGACCTGGTCGATGAACTGAACCGCACGATCGCGCGCCAGCAGCAGCAGCTCGAGGCCCTTGCACGCGAACTGGTGCGGCTGCGGCGGCAGGTCGAAGACATGGGCGACCCGGACGACGGCGCAGCGACGGGGGCGCGGCAGGAAGTGCCGCCGCATTATTGACGGTGTCTGAGTGCTTAGGACAACCCGGCGCGGGTTGAACCGGCCCCTGCGTCGCGTTAGCATATTGGTGTTTTAACACCAAAGTTCATGATCATGAGCCGACTGACCATTACGCTTTCCGAGTCCCGATATCGCGCGCTCAAGGAGGCCTCTGCACAGCGCGACAAGACCATCGGTCAACTGATAGACGAAAGCCTTGATTTCTACGGAATCAAGTCGAGAGAGGACGCGCGCGAGCTGGTCAAGCGGGCCCGGGCGCGAGCAGGCCTGTCGGAAAGCGACGCGCTGGTAGTAGCCCAAGCCGCCGTGAAGTCTGTTCGCCGGAAAACGTGAGCCGCGCACCCCTCGTTGTTGTCGATACGAATGTCGTGGTCGCGGGGTTGGTGACGAAGAACGAGGCATCCCCGGTGGCCAGGATCCTTGATGGAATGCTCTCGGCCGCGTTTACCTTCGTCCTGTCTGAACAGGTTCTTGGAGAGTATCGCGCGGTACTCACGCGGCCGAATCTGCAAAAACTGCACGGGATGGCTGTCACGGAGACGGATATCCTGCTGACAGACATAGCACTGCATGCAATCGTCCTGGAACCGGTGAAGGACGCACCAGCCGCGCCAGAACGCGGCGATCAACTGCTCTGGAACTTGCTCGCCGCCAGACGCGATCTTCATCTCGTCACCGGGGACAAGCTGCTCCTTCGCGCGCCGGACATGAAGGGTAGGATCATGACCCCCGCAGAGTTTGCAGCGACGATCTGACGATCACGCTTCCACGCAACGAGCGAAGGTAGACTAGCGGCAGTCCCTCCCATTGAAGGAAGCCGTCAGTGCCCTACCTGACCGTACGCGGAAGCCGCCTCCACTACCTTGAAGCTGGTACCGGTCGCCCGATCGTCTGCTTCCATTCGACGCCGGCGAGCGCACGCTTCTACCAGCCCCAGCTCGACCGGTTCTCGTCCGGCTATCGCGTCATCGCGTTCGACCTGCGCGGCCATGGCGATTCCGAAAAGCCCGAGGGCAGTTACGCGATGGCGGACTTCCTGAGCGACTATGTCGAGATCTTCGAGGCGCTAGACCTGCGCGACTTCGTTCTGGTGGGTTGTTCGGTTGGCGGCATCGTCGCGCAACTCTACGCGCTCGAACATGGCGCCAACCTGAAGGGACTGGTGCTGATCGGGTCGCCCTGCTCGCGACGCGGCCGCGACGTCGCCGGGTTCCACCGGGCCGTGCGCGAACGCGGCTGGGAGGCCGTTGCGCACGGCCTGGTCGACAAGCAATTGCACGCCGATACGTCGCTATCGGTAAAGGCCTGGGCAGTCGCGGAATACCTGAAGACGCCGTTGCATGTCCGCGCTGCGGAAGAGGAAGCGCTGCTCGCGGAGATCCATCACACCGAACGGGTGGTCGATATCCGCGTGCCGACGCTGCTCGTCGCTGGCGTCTCGGAGGAGCGAGAGATATTCGAGCAGATGGCGTTGATGTCGAAGCGTATCCCGGACGCGGAATGGCATGTGATCGGCGGCGCCGCCCACATGCCGAACTTCGAACGGCCGGAAGTGTTCGACCCTATCCTGAACCAGTTCCTCAAGCGCATCGGCTACACCGCGCGAAACGCGGAGCATGTTGAACAATGACAGCCTCGAAACGCGCCATTCTGCCTGCCCTCCTCATGCTGATGACGGGCAGCGCCCTTTCCCAGACCTATCCGTCGCAACCGATCCGCATCGTCGTCCCATTCCCGCCCGGCGGTACCGTCGACGTCACTGCGCGCGCGATCGGTCCTGCACTCACCGATATCCTCGGCCAGAGCATGGTCATCGAGAACCGCGGCGGAGCGCAGGGCCTGATCGGCACGGAATTCGTCGCGCGTGCCGCACCCAACGGCTATACGCTGCTGCTTGGCTCCAACAGCACGCTGAGCGTCGCACCCAGCCTGCAGAAGAAGAGCCCGTACGATCCGGTGCGCGACTTCGCCCCGATCTCCCTGATCGGGATGACGCCGTTCGTGCTGGTGGTGCATCCCTCGGTGCCGGCCACTGCGATGAAGGAATTCATCGGGATCGCGAAGCGAAAGCCGGAGACCTTCACGATGGGTTCCGGCGGCGTGGGCCACCTGGTCGGTGAACTGTTCCAGACGATCACCGGCACGAAGTTCGTCCATGTTCCTTTCCAGGGCACCGGCCCGGCCGGCGCAGCGCTGTTGGGCGGCCATGTAGACCTGCTGTTCGACCAGCTCGCGAACTCGGTCGGGCAGCTCAAGTCGGGAAAGTTCCGCCCGATCGCGATCAGCTCGGCTGCACGGTCGACGGTACTGCCGGGAATCCCGACCATGGCCGAGTCCGGTGTCAGGGGCTTCGAGGTGACCAGCATCACCGGCTTGCTGGCGCCGGCCGGCGCGCCGAAAGAAGTGATTGCGCGCCTGAATGCAGCGATCCACAAGGCGCTCGCGCGGCCCGACGTACGCGAACGGTTCGCATCGATGGCGCTCGAGACGATCCCCGGCAGCCCCGAACAGTTCGCGGCGTACATCAAGGAAGACCTCGCGCGCTGGACGAAGGTCGTGCGCGATGCTGGCATCCCCCTGAACTGAACATGCACCTCGCATCAGGATTCGCTCGCCGATGAGCGAACGAAGATCGTGACCGCGCACGCGCGCCGCATCGCCCGCTACTACGCCTGGCTCGACCGGTTCGCGCCGCTGCGCGAATACCGCGCGCAGACCGGCAGCGAGACGCAGTCCATCCACCGCGCGCTGCGCGACCCGGACGGCGGACCGGCCAGTGCCACCGTCATCCATCGCCTGATGCTCGACGGCGTGTCGCTGCCCGCCGACCCGCGCGTCCTCGATGCCGGCTGCGGCTATGGCGCCACCGCCTTCGACCTGCAGCCGGAGATCGGCGGGCAATGGCTGGGCATCACGCTGAGCCCGGTGCAGGTCCGGCGCGCCGGCGCGGAGGCAGCGCGGCGAAAGCTCACCGAGCGGCTGCGCTTCGAATGCCGCAGCTATGACGATCCGCTCCCCGGTCCGTTCGACCTGGTGATCGCGATCGAATCGCTGATCCACGGCACGGACCCGGTGCGCAGCATCGCCAACCTGGCCGGCCACCTCGACACCGGTGGCCACCTGGTCATCGTCGACGACATGCCGGAGCCGGGATTGTCGCCGCGAGACGCGGCCGACCTCGCGCTGTTCAAGCGGATGTGGCGCTGTCCGGTCGCGCCGCCGGTCGCCACCTGGCGCGACGCGATCGACGCCGCCGGCCTTGAGCGCATCCACGAGCGCGATCTCACCGACCTGATCCTGCTCGGCGACCCGGACGAACTGCTTGCCCTGCGCGCCCGGCTGCAGCGCCGCGCGTTCTGGCTCGGACTCATCGGCCGCAACCTGCGCGAGCAGGCCGACATCGGCGGGCGCACGCTCGAACTGCTCCAGCTTCGCGGCGCCGTGCGCTACCGGCTGATCGTGGCGAGGAAGGGCGCTCACGCAGGCGCGTAGCGGCCGGCGCACCGCTGCTGGCAACCAGCAGCGGTGCGGTCTATGCTTGATGCGGGACAACCAACGGAGGGCAGGCATGGAACGCAGGTCGTGGTCGATGTTCATTGCAACGGCCACGGCCGTGGTCATGGTGCCGGTGCAGGCCCAGGCGCAACCCGCCCCCGACTATCCGAAGCGCCCGATCCGCATCCTGGTCGGCTTCTCGGCCGGCAGCACGGCCGACCTGCTGCCGCGCATCGCGGGCCAGCGGATGACGGAAGCGTGGGGCCAGCCGGTGATCGTCGACAACCGTCCGAGCGCCGGGGGCATCGTCGCGGCCGAGATCGTGTCCAAGGCGACGCCGGACGGGCACACGCTGCTGTCGGTATCGGCCGGCCATGCCGTGTCGGCCGCCCTCTACAAGAACCTGCCCTACGACACGGTGAAGGACTTCGCCGGCATCACGCGCTTCGCCAACGTCCCCAGCATCCTGGTCGTCTCGCCCGCCTCGGGCATCAAGTCGATCAAGGACATCATCGCGCTGGCGAAGGCCAAGCCCGGCACCCTCACCTATTCGACGCCGGGCATCGGCAGCGCGAACCACCTCGCGGGCGAGCTGCTGAAGAACCTCGCCGGCATCGACGTCACGCATGTGCCGTTCAAGGGCATCCCCGAAGCGATGACCGGCGCGATGACCGGCACCATCACCTTCAACCTGTCGCCGATCCTGAACGTGGTGCCGATGGTCAACAGCGGCAAGCTGCTGGCGATCGCGACCACCACCGGCGCGCGCGCGAGCGCGCTGCCCGACGTGCCGACCATCGGCGAGTCGGGCGTGAAGGGCTACGTCTTCGATCCCTGGTTCGGCATCCTGACCACCGCGCGCACGCCGCGCCCGATCGTCGACCAGCTCAACCAGGAGATCGTGCGTTCGATGGCACTGCCCGAGATCAAGGCCCGGCTCGCTTCGCTCGGCGCCGAACCTGCACCGCTCTCGCCCGAACAGTTCGATGCGCACATCCGCAGCGAGATCGACAAGTTCCGCAAGATCGTCGCGGCCGCGAACATCAAGGTGGAGTGATCGCAGCGCAGCAGCGCGGCCTCGCTGCAAAAAACTGCCTGGAGGTGTCTCCCCCGCGACCGTCATGCATACGTGACATATGCAATTGTCCATCTTACGTGTCAGACTCCGGTTTCGCACGCTGACCGCCTGCGCGTGCTGACCACGGGAGTCTCACCATGAATAGCATGATCGTCTCGTTCCTCGTCTTCGGTGCGCTGTTCGGCCTGGCCACCTACCCGGTCCGCCATCTGTTCAGCGAAGGCACCGTCTCTCGCAGCAGCAACGGCGAACGGGGCCCGATGGACGGCCGCACCATGTGGGTGGCGATCACCATCTTCCTCTGGCCGATCCTGATGTTCACCGGGCTGTACACGATGATCTACAAGCGCGTGCGCGCACAACGGCAGCGCAGCGCGCAACAAGGGTAAGGCGCTGGCGGGATCAGCCGTCCCGCTCCCCCCCGAACTTCGCCACCTGGCCCTTCCACGCATCGGACAGCAGGCAGGGCAGCCACGCCTCGTTCTCCGCCTGCAGTCCGCCCGACAGCATCGTCTCCTGTGATGCATTGAGCGCGATCTTGGCCTGGATCAGCGACATGCGGGGCTGGCGTGCGATGGAACGCGCCAGTTCCATCGCAGCCGTCATCAGTTCCGCCTGCGGCACCACGCGCAGGACGACGCCCAGGCGTTCGGCCTCGTGGGCATCGAAGCGGCGGCCGGTGAAGATAAGCTCCTTCGCCTTCTGCAGGCCAACCGCACGCGGCAGCCGCTGCGTGCCACCGGCACCGGGCAGGAAGCCCAGCCCGACTTCCGGCAAGGCGAAGGTTGCGTTGTCGGACGCGATGCGCAGGTCGCATTGCAGGGCCAGCTCGAAGCCGCCGCCGAGGCAGTAGCCGTTGATCGCCGCGATGGTCGGCTTGGCCATCGACGCCACCGAGCTCACCCAGCGGCTCCGGAAGAACCGGCGCTCCTCGTACAGTTCGGCGACGCTTCGCGTGCCGCGCTCCTTCAGGTCGGCGCCGGCACAGAACGCCTTCTCGCCCTCGCCGGTGATCACCACGACGCTGACCGAAGGATCCGAATCGAGCGCATGCGCGAACTCGATGATCTCGGCGCGCAACTGCAGGTTGACCGCGTTCATCACGTGCGGGCGGGTGAGCGTCACCAGCGCCACGCCGTCCTCGATGGTGACGCGTTTCACGTCGGTGGTCAGTGTGCTTTGCGTGGGCATCGCTGCTCCTCGGGTAGAAAACGCAGGCTGCTCGATGGGTGGATGTCTTTGCGATCCGGACGTTAGCAGATCAGGCAGCCACCCATGCCGCCATCGACGCACTCGGCCTCCCTCGCGCGCGGGCGCAGGGCGCGAGAGAATGGCGACATGACAACGCCCCTTCCTCCCTCCCCCTGGGTCACCCGCTGGGGCGCCCAGGTCGCCACCGGCCCGGTGCTCGACCTCGCCTGCGGCAGCGGACGCCACGCCCGCTGGTTCGCCACGCGCGGCCTGCCGGTGGTCGCGGTGGACCGCCAGCGGCTCGACGCGGGTGGCCCGGACGACCTCGGTGCACTGGCCGGCGTCGAATTCATCCAGGCCGACCTCGAGGACGGCAGCCCGTGGCCCCTGGGCGAACGCCGCTTCGCCGCGATCGTGGTCGCCAACTACCTGCACCGCCCGCTGTTCCCGCGGATCGCGGCGGCGCTGGACGCGGGCGGGCTGTTGATCTACGAGACGTTCATGGCCGGCAACGAACGCTTCGGCCGGCCGACGAACCCCGAGTTCCTGCTGCAGCCGGGCGAACTGCGCGACGCATTCCCCGGGCTGACGGTGCTGGCGTTCGAAGAGGGAGAAGTCAGCAGCCCGAAGCCATCGATGGTGCAGCGCGTGGCCGCCCGGCGCTGACGTTCCGCGGCCCCTACTCCGCCGGCTTGCGCATCGTGCGGATCGCCTCGCTCACCCGCCGGCCATCCACTTCGAGGAACTTCTGGAAGTCGGGGGCATCCTGGAAGGCCACCGGTGTCAGTACCCGCGACATCGCCGACCGGTAGTCCTCGCCGGTGACCACCTGCCGGACCGCATCGCGCAGCGGGCGCACGATCGACTCCGGCGTGCCGCGCACGGCGAACACACCCGTCCAGTTGTAGAACTCGGCCTTGTAGCCCAGTTCGATCAGCGTCGGCACATCCGGGTAGAGCGCATTGCGTTCGGCACCCCAGGTGGCATAGACGCGCACCTTGCCCGCCTTCACGTGCGGTGACGACAGCGCCGGCGAAGCGGCCAGCATGGTGGCGTGGCCGCCGAGCACCGCGGCCATCGCAGGCGCACCGCCGACGTACGGAACGTCCTGCAACCGGATGCCGGCCGCGGTGGCGAAGATCTCCATCGCGGTGTGCTGCGGGGCATAGAGGCCCGAGTGCGCATAGAACATCTCGCCCGGCCGCTTGCGGGCAGCGGCGACCAGCTCCTTCACCGATCGCCACTGCGCCGCCGGGTTGGCCACCAGCAGCGGCGGATCGGCCGTCAGGCGGGCGATCGGGATGAACTGCTCTCGAGTGAAGGCCTGCGGCCGCTTGAACAGGGCATCGACCTCGGGCACCGTGCTGAACGAGGAGATCGTCACCAGCAGCGTGTAGCCGTCGGGCTTCGATGCCGCAGCGGCAGCCGTGCCGATCGCACCGGCCGCGCCGGGACGGTTGGTGACGATGACCGGCTGCTTGAACAGGCGCTCGAGCTGGCTGGCCAGCGGCCGCGCCACGATGTCGCCCGCGCCACCCGGCGGGAACGGCACGATCATCGTGATCGGCCGCGAAGGCCAGGCCTCCTGCGCGTGCGCGAGGCCGCCCACCCAGGGCGCGACTGCGAGGATCGACAGGCACAGCGCTGCACTGCGCGCATTCACGGTCATGCTCAGCCCTCCGGGTCTGCTGCGTTCATTCGGCTCCGCTCACTCGCCGGTGACGTTCGCCGCCTTGATCACCTTCGCCCACTTCGCGGTCTCGATCTCCATCAGCTTCGCGAACTCTGCGGTGGTGCGACGCGAAATCATCACGCCCTGCTCGTCGAGCCGGCGCACCATGTCGGGCGTCTCGAGCACCGCGTTGATCGCGCCATGCATCTGCCCGATGATGTTCGCCGGCGTCGCGCGCGGCGCGAACAGGCCGAACCAGATCTGCGACTCGTAGCCCGGCAGGCCGGACTCGTTGATGGTGGGCACGTCGGGAAAGGCCGCATTGCGCTTCGGCCCGCCCATCGCGATCAGCCGCAGCCGCCCGCTCTTGATGAACGGCAGCGCGCCGGGAAGCGAGCCGATCTGCAGCTGCGAGTTGCCGGCAACGTTGTCGGCGAGCGCCGGGCCACCGCCCTTGAACGGCACGTGCGTCATGCGCGTCTTCGACAGCAGCATGAACAGCTCGGTGTTCAGGTGCGGGAAGCCGCCGATGCCCGAGGACGCGAAGTTGATCTCGTTCGGGCGCTTGCGCGCGATGGCGATCAGCTCTTTCACGTTGTTCGCCGGAAAGCTCGGATGCACGACGAGTGCGCTGTCGCTGGTGCCGATCATCGCCACCGGCGCGAAGCTGTTGACCAGGTCGACCTTCGCCTTCTGGATGATGAAGCCGTAGCCGGTCGAGGTGAGCATCCAGGTGTAGCCGTCCGGCGCCGCGGCCGAGGCGAACTCGAGGCCGACGATCGAACCGGCACCGGCGCGGTTCTCGATCACCACGTTCTGGCCGAAGCGCTTGGAGAGGTCGGACGCGAGCATGCGCCCGACGATGTCGGTGCTGCCGCCGGGTGCCCAGGGCACGATGATGCGCATCGGCTTCTCGGGCCAGTTCTGGGCGAGTACGGGGGATGCCAGCATGCAGGCGGCGGCAGCGGCGGCGAAGGTGCGTGCGGCGAAGGTGCTTACGGCGGTGGGGACGGTCGGGAGCGTGGTCATGAGGGGCAGTGCGTGGAGGGAAAAGGATGGCCGAGTCTAACGGGTGTCAGGAAGCAAGAGCCAGGCCAGTGGATGCCCCGGCATGCCGGACCTCCGCGTTCCTCGCCTCGCCCAGCGTCAAGGCCCCGATCTGCCCCAGCGACGCCCGCGTTTCGTCCAGCAGAAGGTCCATCGCATGCAGCGGCCCGCGCGCGCCGATCGCGCCGATGCTCCACAGGAAGCACTTGCCCATCAGCACCGCGTCGGCCCCGAGCGCCACGGCGCGCACGATGTCGGTGCCGCTGCGCACGCCGGAATCCATCAGCACCGTCGCGCGTCCACCGACCGTGCGAACGATCGCCGGCAGCATGTCGATCGGCGGCGGCAGCGCATCGACCTGCCGGCCGCCGTGGTTCGACACCACGAGACCGTCGCAACCGATCGCCAGCGCCCGCTCCGCGTCGCCCGGATGCAGGATGCCCTTCACCAGCAGCGGCCCCTTCCAGTGGTCGCGGAACAGCGCCACCTCGTCCCAGCTGAACGCACCGGGCGACTGCCGGCGCACGAACTCGGCCATCTCGGCCAGGCCCGCGTTCGGCGCGTACGGGCGGAAGCTGGCGAAGCGCGGCACGCCATGCCTGCGCATCGCCAGCAGCCATGACGGCGCACCGAGGATGCCGGCCATCATGCGCAGGTCGACACGGAACGGCGTGGTCACGCCGCTGTGCACCTCACGCGGCCGCGTGGTGCGCACGGGCGTGTCCATGGTGAGGATCAGCGCATGCGCGCCAGCCGCCTGCGCGCGCCTTGCCATGTCCAGGCCGATCCGGTGGCCATCGAGCGACAGCCGGGGCAACTGGAACCAGAACACGTCCGGCGCGACCGCGGCAGCCTCCTCGATCGTCATGCCTCCAACGGCACTCAGCGTGTACGGCAAGCGCGCGGCCTGCGCGGCGGCGGCGAGCATGCGATCCGCCCCCGGGAAGCAGATCGACGGGCTGCCCATCGGGGCCACACCGACCGGGCCTGCATAGCGACGACCGAACAGTGCGGTTTCCACCGGCGGCAGCGCGGTGCACACGCCATAGCGCGGGACGATCTCGACCGCATCCAGCGCACGCCAGTTGCGCTCGATGCCGGTGTCCGTGCCGGCGCCACCGTCGAGGTATTCGAAGGCGAAGCGGGGCAGGCGCCGGCGGGCCGCGCCGCGCATCTTCGGAATGTTGGGAAAGCGGCGGAAGAGATCGTTGTCGCGCATGTGGCTGGAGGCCCGAGGGGTGCGGGTCGATTGTCGTGCTTCATGTCCACTCGCGCCAGACCGGCGACGCCTGCAGGAGGCGGATGGTAAGGTGGCGATGGAGGAGCTTGATGACATCAACGGACCTGCCCGCCTGGCGCCCCACCCGCGAGATCGAATTCATCGTCGGCACGCCGCCCGGCGGTGGCCAGGATCGCCCCGCGCGCACCCTGGTGCGCATCCTCGAATCGGCGAAGCTCGTCGACGTGCCGATGAAGCTCACCAACCTCCCGGGCAAGGGCGGTGGCCATGCCTGGGAAGCGTTGCGCGCACGCGCGGGCGATCCGCATGTGCTGTCGATCAGCGCGCCGCCGCTGCTCAGCAACCGCATCCTCGGCACCAGCGATTTCGATCACGCGGCGCTGACGCCGGTGGCGAACCTGTTCACCGAGTACCTGGCCTTCATCGTGCCGGCCGACTCACCCATCCGCGACGCGAACGCGCTGCTCGCGAGGCTCGCGGCCGACCCCGGTGCGCTCAGGGTTTCGCTGGCGACCGCCATCGGCAGCACCAGCCATATCGCGATGGGCCAGCTGCTCACGCACGTGGGCGCCGATCCCCGCAGGCTCGACCTGCGCGTGTTCGAGTCTGCGCCCTATGCGGTGGACGACGTGGTGGCAGGAAACGCGCAGCTCGGCGTGATCTCCGCGGTCAGCGCGCGCAAGGCGCTCGAGGCCGGCACCGTGCGCACGCTGGTGGTGTCCTCGCCCACCCGCCTGTCGGGCGTGTTCGCCGGCGCGCCGACCTGGACCGAGTCGTCCGTGCCCTGCGTCATCGGGCAGTGGCGCGGCGTGCTGGGCGCACCGGGCATCGGCGCCGAGCACCTCGCCTACTGGACGCAGGTCCTCGGCGCTGCCGTGGCGAACGCCCGGTGGCAGGACGAACTGGCCGCCCACGACTGGACGGACCACTTCATCACCGGCGCGACGCTGCAGTCGTTCCTGGACGACGAACGCACCTTCACCCGCGACATGCTGCAGGCACTCGGCCTGGTCAGTCCGCCTTGATGTTGCGCTCCTGGACGATCTTCCGCCAGGCTGCGATCTCCGAGGTCAACAGTGCGTTGAACTGCTCCGGCAGCATCTGCAGTTCCGGCACCGCGCCATTGGCGATGATCACGCTGGTGGCCTCGTCCGAGGCCATGCCCTTGCGCAGCTCGTCGTTGAGCCGATTGACGATGGCCACCGGCGTCTTCGCGGGCGCCA
>JAIENF010000260.1 GCA_019751575.1 Burkholderiales bacterium | reverse complement strand
CGCAGCACCGTGCGCAAGCTGGCCGGCATCGCGTTCGAGGGCTTCACCTGGGAAGAGCGCTTCCTGAAGATCGGCACCACCTTCGACTTCCTCGGCACCGACGCCGGCTTCTGCACGCGCAACTACTTTTCCGACCCGGACGAGTGGCTGAACCTGTTCAAGGTGAAGGGCCCGGGCGAGCCCGGCATCTGGCGCGGCATCTTCCCGGTGCCGGCCAGCGAGCCGGACGAGGTCGCACTGAGCGACGAGCGCATCCAGGCCCGCTTCCAGAAGTTCTTCCCGCGCCTGGGGCACTACGACATCGCCTATGTCGGCCTGTACAAGGTGCACCAGCGCGTGGCCGAGACCTTCAACCGCGGCCGCGTGCTGCTCGCCGGCGACAGCGCGCACGTGAACAACCCGATCGGCGGCATGGGCATGAACGGCGGCATCCATGACGCGATGAACCTGGCCGAGAAGCTGGCGGCCATCCGCTTCGACGGCGCATCGCCCGACCTGCTCGACCGCTACACCCGCCAGCGGCGCAAGGCCCAGGTCGACTTCGTGCAGGCCCAGACCATCCGCAACAAGAAATCGCTCGAGGAGAGCGACCCGGTCAAGCGCCGCCAGAACCTGGACGAGATGCGCCGAACCTGCGAGGACAAGGCTCTGCACAAGGCCTTCCTGCTGCGCGGTGCCCTGTTCGACAGCCTGAAGAGCGCCAACGCCGTCCAGTAACAATCCGGGTCAGAGACGATTTTCCTGCCGGCGTTGCCGGCAAACGGAAAATCGTCTCTGACCCGGATTGCCCGGAAAATCGTCTCTGACCCGGATTGTCTCAGCCGACTTTTTCGGGGAGGCCGGCGCGGTCGGCGACGAGGCCTTCGTGCCGCAGCTTCACGTGCACGTCCTGCCCGGTGCCGTCCTTGGACGCGCCACCCCAGCCGTGGGCGGTGGTGTCGATGATCACGCCGTGCGGGTCGCGCACCTTCACTTCGTAGAAGATGTTGCTGAGCGTGGGCACTTCGCCCATGTAGTACTTGCCGCCGGCCGCCTCGACGTCCTTCACCGTCTGTTCGACGTCGTCGACCCAGAAGCCGAAGTGGTGGATGCCGACATAGTCCTTGCCGCGCTCTTCGCCGGCCGCTTCGTCCGACTTGTAGTTGAGCAGCGCCATGTTGATGAAGCCGTCGGTCAGGTACACGCCGCGGGCCAGCGACGAATCCGTCTCGCCGACCTTCTTCATGCCGAACGCCTGCATGTAGAACTCGGCGGCCTTCCAGGGATCGGGGACGCTGAGGGCGATGTGGCGCAGGCGGGACATGGCGGATCTCCTGGGTGGAAAACGCGGGATGGAAGACGTTATGGTCGCCCCAACCGCGCCTCGCGGCAAGCGGTGCCCGGGCGTCCGCAGGGAAGGCGGCGGTCAGCCCTGCGCGCAGGACCGGATCGCCCGCACGATGCCGACATAGCCGGTGCAGCGGCACAGGTTGCCCGACATGTCGCGGCGGATCTCGTCCTCTTCGGCACCGGGCTTGCGTTCGAGCAGGTCCACCGCCGACACCAGCATCCCCGGCGTGCAGTAGCCGCACTGCAGCGCATGCTCGGCATGGAAGGCCGCACGCAGCCGGTCGACCAGCGGGCCGGACAACCCCTCGACCGTGGTCACCGCGCGCCCGTCGCAGGCCGCGGCGAGCGTGATGCAGGCGCGCACCGGCTGGCCGTCGAGCAGCACGGTACAGGCACCGCAGACGCCGTGCTCGCACCCGGCATGGGTACCGGTCAGGTGCAGCGAATCGCGCAGCAGGTCGCAGAGCGACAGGCGCGCCTCGACACGCGCCTTTGCCTCGTGACCGTTGACGGTGAGCTGCAGGTCGATCGTCGCGTCGCGCGGTGCGTTCATGTTCGGTTCGCCAATGTGTCGTTGACCGCTTCCGCAGCCACCTGCGCATGCAGGTGGCGCGCATAGGCATCACCCGGTGAAATCGCATCGGGCAGCGCGGCGGCAATGTACTCGCGCACGCCGGCACGCTGCTGCGCTTCGCTGCCGCCGATCGCGGCCAGCGCCGCGCGATCGAGCGCGATCGCCACCGGTGCACCGCCGGTGGATCCGAGCCAGACCTCGAGGCGCTCGCCATCGCGTTCGATGCAGACAGCCATGGCATGCGCGAACTCGCCGGCCTTGCGGCAATGCTTGCGATGCCCCCAGCGCCGGATGCCCGAACCGGGCAGCACGACCGCAGACACGATCTCGCCTGGCTCGATCGCCGTCTCGAACAGCCCGAGGCAGAACGCGCCCGCCGGGACGCTGCGTCGGCCGGACGGCCCGGCGAGTTCGATCGTCGCGCCGAGCGCCGCCAGCGTACTCGGCCAGTCGGCGGCCGGATCGGCATGCGCGAGGCTGCCACCGATCGTGCCGCGGCAACGGATGGCCCGATAGGCGATCCCGCCGGCGACATGGCGCAACACCTCTGCCAGCCCGGGCGGAAACCGGTCTCCGGAGGGCAGGTCTTCGAGCATCGCATGGGTGACGCAGGCGCCGATGCGAACCCCTCCGTCCGCCAGCACGTCGATCGCGCGCAGCGCTTCGATGCGGTGGATGTCGACCAGCCGTGTCGGCCGCACCATGCGCAGGTTCAGCATCGGCCCGAGGCTCTGGCCACCGGCGATCACGCGCACATCTTCGTCGCCCGCGACAGCGAGTGCCGCGACGGCCTCTTCGAGCGAGGCCGCTCGCTCGTAACTGAACGGCGCCGGCTTCATTGCGGTGGCATCCAGGTATACGCGGGCTCGGCGGGCGGGTCGCCGGCACCGGCGCGGGAACCCGCCGCCTGCAGCGCCATCCACACGTCGCGCGCGGTCACCGGCGCGCGCGTCACCGACACGCCCAGCCCGCGCAGCGCATCGGTCACCGCATTGCCGATCGCCGCCGGCCCGCCGATGCAGCCGCCCTCGCCGGTGCCCTTCATGCCGTAGGCGGTGAACGGCGACAGCGTGTGCTGGTGCTCGATGCGCACCTCGGGCACTTCGCCGAAACCCGGCAGCAGGTAGTCGGCGAGCGTCACCGTGCCGGGCTGTCCCTGCGCGTCGTAGCGGATCTCTTCCAGCAGCGCCTGGCCGATGCCCTGTGCGACACCGCCATGCACCTGGCCGTCGACGATCATCGGGTTGATGGTCTGGCCGCAGTCCTCGACCACCAGGTAGTCGAGCAGGCGCACCGCCCCCGTCTCGATGTCGACCGCGACCTTCGCCGCATGCACGCCGGCCGAGAACGCACCGGTCTCCACCGGCGGCCGGTAGCTCGACATGAATTCCAGGCCGGGCTCGATGCCGTCGGGCAGCTCATGCACGTACTGCAGCGCGACCTGCGCCAGCCGCGCGAACGGCAGCGGCTCCGTTCCCGCCGGTCCGTGCACCGCCTGCGCGCCGAGGGTCAGCGCCCCGGGCGCCACCTGCATCAGGTGCGCCGCGATCACGCGCAGCCGTTCGACCAGCCGGCCGCACGCCTGGTGCACCGCGCCGCCGGCCAGCACCACCGAACGCGACGCGAACGTGCCGTTGCCGTAGGGCACGACATCGGTGTCCCCGGCACGCACGCTGATCCGGTCCATCGGTATCGAGGTGACCTCGCTGGCGATCTGCGCGAGCGTGGTCGCGTGGCCCTGACCGTGCGAGCAGACGCTGGTCTCGATGGTCAGCGAGCCCGAGATGTCCATCTTGATGCGCGCGCTCTCGAAGCCGTAGAGCACGACCGAGCCGCGTGCGAAGAACTCCTTCGCGGTATGCGCCGTCTGCTCGACATACCAGGCATAGCCGATGCCGATGCGTTCGCGTGCGTCCGGGGCCGTCGCCTGCTGCGCCGCCCGTACCTCGCCATGGCCCATCGCGCGCACCGCGGTGTCCATCATCGGCGGATAGTCGCCCGTGTCGTAGACCAGGCCGGTGGCCGAGGTGTACGGGAACGCATCGGGCGCGATCAGGTTGCGCCGGCGCAGTTCGTGCGGCTCGATGCCGAGCACGTGCGCGAGTTCGTCCAGCGTGCGTTCCATCGCGAAGCAGGCCGCCGGCCGCCCGACCCCGCGATACGGGCCGGTCGGCGCCTTGTTCGTGCAGGCGCTCATCGCAGTCGCGCGGTAGTTGCGGATGCGGTACGGCCCGGGCATCACGTTGGCCGACATGTTCGCCTCGACCGCACTGGTCGATGGCAGCATCGAATACGCGCCGCCATCGACCAGGTACTCGGCCTCGAGCGCGAGGATCTCGCCGTCGCGGTTCGCGTGGATGGTCACCCCTTCGTCGTTCTCGCGTGCCTGGCAGGCCGACAGCAGGTGTTCCATCCGGTCCTCGATCCAGCGCACGGCCGTACCGAGCTTGATCGAGATCGCGGCCAGCGCGAGCTCTTCGGGGTACAGGTTGGTCTTCACCCCGAACGCCCCGCCGACGTCGGGCACCACCACCTGGATGCGATGCTGCTCGATGCCGATCAGCTGCTCGGCGAGGAAGTCGCGCTGGATGTGCGGCCGCTGGCAGCAGGTGTGGAACAGCAGCCGTCCCTGCGCGCGGTCGAACACCGCCAGGCAGCCGCGCGTCTCGAGCGGCGACGGCGCCAGCCGCTCCATCCGGTAGCGCCGCGTCAGGTGCACCTCGGCGCACGCGACCGCAGCCTCGAAGTCGCCGAAGGTCCGGGTGAACTTCATGAAGTGGTTGCCGGACCACCCTTCATGCATCAGCGGCGCGTCCGCTTCGAAGGCGGCGCGGGCCGAGGCGATCACCGGCAGCGGCTCGATGTCGACCTCGACCTGTTCGGCGAGGTCTTCGGCGCGCGCCCGGCTGGAGGCGACCACCGCGGCGATCGTCTGCCCGGCGAAGCGCACCCGGTCGGTGGCGAGGCAGGGATAGGGGGCGGACTGGAAGCCGGGACGGTTCAGCTTCGCCACGATCGGCCGCGCGACGTCCTGCAGGTCGGCCGCCGTCCAGAACGATTCACCGGGCGCGAGGGCAGGCGCGCGAACGGATCGCACGACGCCGTGCGCGACCGGGCTGCGCACGAACGCGAGGTGCAGTGCGCCGGGCCACGCGATGTCGGCGACGAAGCGGCCCGCGCCGTGCAGGTGGCGTTCGTCTTCCGGGCGCAGCACCGGATGGCCGACGCTTGCGTACGCGGGATGTCCCGCCTGGGCATCGCGGGGGTCGGCGCCCTTCACTGCGTTCGATGCGTCCGCCATCTTCATGCAGCGGAGTTTAGAACGATTCCGCCGGGGTATAGTGGTCCGGCGATGACTTGATCGGAGCCTTCGAAGATGACCCTGCCTGCACCAGGAAGGGGCGGTGTCGCGCCCGCAGACAGTGCGTTCGTTCCCGGCCCCCGCGTGCAGCGCGAGGGTTCCGGCAGCGGCCCGCTCGCCGGCCTGCGTTTCGCCGCCAAGGACCTGTACGACGTCGCCGGCGAGATCACGCGCGGCGGCAATGCCGACTGGGCGGCCGAGGCACGGCCGGCCCTGTCGACGGCCTGGGCGATCCGGCGGCTGCTCGATTTCGGTGCATCGCTCGACGGCAAGACGATCACGGATGAACTGGCCTGCGGGCTGCTCGGCAACACGTCCGGCGACGGCATGCCGGCCAATCCGCTGTCACCGGCGCGCGTCCCCGGCGGATCGTCGTCCGGGTCCGCATCCGCCGTCGCCGCAGGCCTGGTCGATTTCGCCATCGGCACCGACACCGGTGGCAGCGTGCGCGTGCCGGCGGCCTTCTGCGGGCTGTACGGCATGCGCCCGACGCACGGCGCGATACCGCTCGCCGGCTGCCTGGCGCTCGCGCCCGCGTTCGATACCTGTGGCTGGTTCGCCCGCGAGCCCGGCCTGCTGGCCCGGGTCGGCGACGTGCTGCTGCCGCCACCGCTCCACGATGAAGCGCTGCCGCCGGCACGCCTGCTGCACGCGGCGGACCTGTTCGACCTGTGCGCGCCGCAGGTGGCACGACGCCTCCACCAGGCCGCACGGCGCCTCGGCTCGGCACCGGTGGCGGCGTGCGTCGGCGCACCGTCCGACCACCCGGACGCGTTCTGGCCCTTCCAGGGGCGCCAGATGTGGAGCACGTTCGGCGACTGGTACCGCGCGCGGCCCCGCCGCATGCAGCCGGGCAACGACGCCCGCTTCGCCGCGGCGGCTGCGATCACTGCAGCCGAGGTCCAGGCGGCAGACCCGATCCGGCGGCGCATTGCCGCCCACCTCGGGCGCCTGCTCGGCACCGACGGCGTCCTGATCATCCCGACCACGCACGACTTCGCCCCCGCGCGCGATGCCACGCTCGACGAACTGGAGGCGTTCCGGCGCAATGCCCATGTGAACCTCGCGATCGCCGGGCTGTGCGGACTGCCACAGGTGAGCCTGCCGCTGACCGATGTCGACGACAGCGGACGTCCGGTGGGCATCGGGTTGTCCCTGCTGTCGGCGAGGGGCAACGACCGGCGGCTGTTGCAGCTGGCGGGCCTGCTGGCCGATCGGCTCGCCTGAGCCGCGGGCACGAACGCCGCCGACGACGCACGGCGGCCGGCGCACGGCTGCGTGCGATCGGTCTGCGCCGATAAGGCCACTCAGCCGTTGCCGGAACGCCTCGATGCGTGCAGGCGCGCCATGACCGTTGGCGCAAGCGCGAACACGATGATCGCCGTGCCGTAGGCGAGCCCCGCCACAGGGTCGCGGCCGGCGACCACCTGCCATGCGGTCATCCCGCGCAGGATGACGCCGACGGCGAGGTCGGCGACCAGCACCCCCGTGGCCGCCATGCCACCGGCACCCAGCCAGCCCGCGCGGCCGACGCCTTCACGGTCACGCCTGACCAGCCAGCCCGCCGACAGCAGGATCACGACGGCCATCACCGGCATCTCCAGCAGCTGCGCGATGCCTTCGCCGACCACCGGCTCGAGCAGTGGCACGCGCGCCGTGCCCAGCATGAACCCGGCGCCGAAGACCAGCGCGAAGTAGACCGATCCGGCCCGCATCCATGCGGGGACGCGCAGCAGCTGCCGCGCGACCGGCAGCGCAAGCCAGGCACCGGCCAGCGCACCGAGCGCATCGGCGACGAGGTCGGCGCCGTCGGACTGGCGGCCGGGCAACGACCGCTGCAGCCATTCATCGAGGATACCGGTGCACACTGCGATCGCGATCGCTGCCGTCCGCTGCCGCCCGCCCAGCGCGACGCACCAGAAACCGGCGAGCAAGCCATACGCCAGCGCATGCATCACCTTGTCGGAAAAGCTCGACAGCAGCGCCACCGCGTCCGGCATGCGGCCCCCGACGAGGATCGCCAGCGTCAGCAGCACGGCACCGACAGCCCCGACCAGCCGCGTCGTCGCCACCAACGGCGATGCGACGCGTCCTGCCGGGCGCATCACTCGATCCTCACGCCCGTCGCCTTGATCACCTTCGCCCAGATCTCGGTATCGGCGCGGATCATCGCAGCGAACTCGGCCGGGGTCGAGGTACGGATCTCGATGCCCTGCGCGGTCAGCCGCTCCCGGACTTCAGGCTGCCCGAGCACCTTGATGATCTCGGCATTGAGGCGGTTGATGACCGGCACCGGTGTGGCCGCCGGTGCAAGGAAGCCCTGCCAGGAGGTGACCTCGAAACCGGGGAAGCCGGATTCGCCCATCGTCGGGATGTCGGGCGCGGCCGGGGTGCGCTTCGGTTGCGCGACGGCGAGCGCGCGCACCTTGCCGGCGCGGACCTGGGCGATCGCGGTCGGGATGTTGTCGAACATCAACGACACCTGCCCGGCGACCAGGTCCATCATCGCCGGCGCCCCGCCCTTGTAAGGGATGTGGTTCATCTTCACGCCGGCACGCAGGCTGAACAGTTCCGTGGTCAGGTGCGGCACCGCACCGGTGCCGGTGGACGCATAGTTGAGCTGGCCGGGCTGGGCACGGGCGATCGCGATCAGGTCCTTGACGGTCTTCACCGGCAACGAGGGATGCGTGACCAGCAGCACCGGCGTCACCGCGGCGATCGTGATCGGCGCGAAATCGGTGGCCGGGTTGTACGGCAGCTTCGGGTAGAGCGAGGGGGCGATCGACTGGGTCGCATTGACGCCGAGGAACAGCGTATAGCCGTCCGGCGCAGACTTGGCGACGAAGTCGGCACCGATGGTGCCGCCCGCGCCGGCGCGGTTCTCGACGATCACCGGCTGGCCGAGTGCCTCGCCCAGACGGGCGCCGACCACGCGCGCCAGGATGTCCGAGATGCCTCCCGGCGCGAACCCCGCGACCAGGCGCACCGGCTTCGCCGGCCAGGCGGGCTGGGCGTGGGCCGCCTGGGCGGCCGCGAGCGTCACGGCAGCGAACAGGGTGGCGGACACGGACCGGGCGGGACGGGAAACGCGGGCAACGGGCAGCATGGCAAGGAGACTCCGGCAAGGGCTGTGGAAGCAGCGCCGCGCGGATTATCGCCGCGCGCCGCGATGAAACAACTCAGACATGCCAAAAGAAGTTGTTTGACATGTCAGTTGACGTTTTCTAGAATGTTCCCATGATGCGAATCGACCTCGTTCCGGATCTCGCCACCGGTTTCGCCCGGCACCCAGGCCGTCCATGACCGACCTGACCCTGCCAGCCGGCGTGGCGGCGATCGCCACCGCACGTGCACAGAAACCCGGCCTGCCAGGGCTCGATGCGGTGCGCGAACCCGTCCGGGACGCGGGCACCGAACCCCTGCTCAACGACCAGGCCTACGACCGCATCAAGCACGACATCATTTCCTGCACCCTGCCGCCGGGGTCGGGCATTTCCGAATCCCAGCTCGGCGCACAGTACGGCTTCGGCAAGGCGCCGATCCGCATGGCCCTGCAGCGCCTCGCCCACGAGGGGCTGGTGCGCGCGATGCCGCGGCGCGGCTACGTGGTATCGCCGGTCACGCTGCAGGACATCCAGGACATCTTCGAACTGCGGCTGATGCTCGAACCGCAGGCCGCACGGCTGGCTGCAGGCAAGGTTGATGCCAGCCGGCTGAAACTGCTCGACGATGTCTGCCGCGCCGGCTATCGGCCGGGGGACATCGCAAGCACGCACCGCTTCCTCGAGGCGAATGCCAGCTTCCACGTGACCATCGCGCAGGCCACCGGCAACCATCGGCTGGCGCACACGATCGAGGCGCTGCTCGACGAGATGACCCGCCTGCTGCACATGGGCCTGACCTCGCGCGACCGCACCACCGAAATGCAGCATGAACATGGCGCGCTGGTGAAGGCGTTGCGGCGGGGCGACGGCACCACCGCAGAGCAGATCTGCCGGGAGCAGATCGAAGCGGCGCGCGAGATGGTGCTGACCGCCGCCATCAAGAGCCGCGCCGTGATGACCATGGCAATCCCGACCGGAGATCTCGGATGAAACCTTCATTGCGGAAGCTGATCGAGGGCACCGCAGCCGCAGCGCTCGCCGATGGCGAAGTCGAACCGCAGGCCCTGCTGTCCGCGGTCCGCGGCTCGCTGGTCGACCTCGACCTGCTGGCCGAGGAGCATCGACTGAGCAAGCCCGATACCTACACCCGCCACCTGTTGTACGCCGATCCCAACGGCCTGTTCTCGATCCTTGCGCTGGTATGGGGCCCGGGCCAGGGCAGCCCGGTGCACGGCCACCATACCTGGTGCTGCGTCGGCGTGTACGCGGGTGAACTGACCGAAAGCTTCTACCGCCTTTCGCCGGGCGACCCCCATCCGGTCGAGGTCCGTACCGTCACCCGCCCTGCCGGCGATTCCTGCTTCGACAGCGGGACCGATGGCGGCATCCACCGGATCGTCAACCGGTCCGGTTCGATCGCGATCTCGATCCACATCTACGGCGTCGGTGAAGACAAGATCACCACCGGCGTCAACCGCATCTACCCGATGCCAGCCTGAAGCTGCAGTGCGCCGCCGCCCGGGCCGCCACACGCGCGCCCGTGCGGCGACGTACCTGCGGCAGTCCCGTCAACGAACACCGATAAACGATACGGAGAGTCTCCCGATGCGCGCAGTCGTGCTGAAGTCCCATGGTCCCCTCGACAACCTCGAGTACATCGCCGATTACCGTGACCCGACGATCAAGGAAGGCCATGTCATCCTGCGCACCCGCGCGACCTCGTTCAACTACCACGACGTGTTCACCGTCCGCGGCATGCCGGGCATCAAGGTTCCGCTGCCGGTGATCATCGGCCTGGACCTCGCGGGCGAGATCCTCGAAGTCGGCGCCGGCGTCGAAGGCTGGAAGGTCGGAGACCGCGTGCTGGTGAACCCGCTCGATCCGAAGATCGGCCTGATGGGCGAGATGATGGACGGCGGCCTGGCCGAGAAATGCCTGGTCAACCAGAAGCAGCTGATCAAGATGCCCGACGGCGTCACCTTCGAGGAAGCCTGTGCGCTGCCGGTGGCCTACGGCACGGCGCACCGCATGATCGTCACCCACAACACGATCAAGAAGGGCGACAAGGTCCTGGTCCTGGGTGCCTCGGGCGGCGTCGGCACCGGCTGCGTGCTGCTGGCCAAGATGCTGGGTGCGGAAGTCATCGCCTGCGCCTCGAGCGACGACAAGATCCAGCGCCTGAAGGACCTCGGCGCCGACCACGTCATCAACTACAAGACCACCGATTTCTCGAAGTGGGTGAACGAGAAGTTCGGCAAGCCGCAGCGCCGCAGCTACGAAGGCGGCGTCGACGTGGTGATCAATTTTACCGGCGGCGACACCTGGGCCCCGTCGCTCAAGTGCACCAAGCGCGGCGGCAGCATCCTCACCTGCGGCGCCACGGCCGGCTTCGACCCGAAGGAAGACCTGCGCTACATCTGGAGCTTCGAGCTGAACATCAAGGGCTCGAACAGCTTCTACAACGAGAACCTGAGCGCGCTGATGGACATGATCCAGAAGGGCGAGATGAAGCCGGTGATCGACGTCGTGCTGCCGCTCGAGAAGGCGAAGGAAGGCCTGGCCCTGATCGAGAACCGCGAAGTGTTCGGCAAGGTCGTCGTCACCCCCTGAGGCACCGCCGCGGCGGGCGGGCGCACCGCCGTCGCGCCCGCCCGCATACCGTCTGCGTACATTCGAAGAGAGAGAGCACAGCATGGCCGACAAGCCCACCCCTGAAGAACTCAATGCCCGCCTCGCCAAGAGCCCGTTCAACGCGTGGCTCGGCCTGACCGTGACCGCAGTCGGCGATGACACGATCGAGATGACCGCCAAATGGCGCGAGGAGTGGGTCGTCAATCCCGCCGGCGGCTACACGCACGGCGGCATCCTTGCCTCGCTGGTCGACGTCGTCGCCGACTATGCGATCGCCGTGAAGAACGGGAACCCGGTGCCGACCATCGACCTGCGCGTCGACTACCACCGCGCGGCCAAGGGCGACCTGAAGTGCACCGGCAAGATCGTGCGCTTCGGCGGCCAGTTCACCTGTGCCGAGGCCTATGTGTACGACGCGGCAGGCAACCTCTGCGCCAGCGGCCGTGGCACCTATTTCACCGCCCCGCCGGCTCCGGCGCCCGCGAAAGGCTGACCACGCCATGGCCTACGAGAAGGAAGACTTCCGCCAGTTCCTGGACCGCCTGCGCGAAGCCGGCGAACTGGTCGACCTGAAGCAGCCGGTCGACATCCGCCACATCGCGACGCTGGTCGACCAGTCCGACAAGGCGCTCTACTTCCATGACGTGATCGGCTACGACATGCCGGTGGTGTCGGGCATCATCCGCTCGCAGAAGCGCGCGACGCTGTCGATCGGGGTGGAGAACTACGCCGAGATCGAGCACAAGCTGCAGCGCGGCATCGTCAAGCCGATCCCGCCGGTGTACGTCGAGAAGGCGGCCTGCCAGGAGATCGTGATCAAGGGCGACGACGTCGACCTGTTCAAGCTGCCGGTACCGATGTCTTCCATCTACGACGGCGGCCCGATGATCACCGCGGGCGTGGTGATGGCGCGCGACCCGGAGCATGGCCTGAACGCCGGCGTCTACCGGTTCATGGTGAAGGAGAAGAACCTCACCGGCATCGACATCGTCACCCCGAACAACATGCGGCTGTTCGCCGCGCGCGCGCTCGAGCGCGGCGAGGCGCTGCCGATCTCGATCTCGATCGGCTGCCATCCGTACGAGATCATGGGTTCGGGCTTCCGTGCGCCGCTGGGCGTGGACGAGATGGCCATCGCCGGCGGCATCCGCGGCGAGGCGGTGCGTTTCGCCCAGTGCGAGACGATCGACCTGCCCTGCCTGGCCGACGCCGAGATCGTGCTCGAAGCCGAGATCCTCCCCACCGGCTGGACGCATCCGGAAGGTCGTTTCGGCGAGTTCACCCGCCTGATGGGTGGCCTGCACTGGAACCCGCTGGTGCGCGTGAAGGCGATCACCATGCGCCGCAAGGCGGTGTACTACGCGCTGCACATGCCCTGGGAGAACACCTGGCTCGCCGCGCCGACCCGCTACACGGCGATCCGTTCGGCACTGAAGATCGCCGGCATCCAGACCGTCGCGATCAACGTCACGCTGGGCGGCTGCGCATTCTGGCACGCGGTGATCTCGATCAAGAAGCAGGCCGGCGAGGGCAAGAATGCGCTGCTCGCCGCGCTGTCGGTGATGGACCTGAAGCACGTGGTGATCGTCGACGAGGACATCGACCCGTTCAACGCGATGGACGTCGAGTGGGCGATCGCGACCCGGGTGCAGGGCGACCGCGACGTGATCATCATCCCGGGCGCACGCGCCAAGCCGCTCGACTCCAGCCTGGCGGTGATGCCGCACGGCGTGGTCCCCACCGGCGCCAAGGTCGGCATCGATGCGACCATCGGCGAAGGCATCCCGGTCGAGCGTTTCGAGCGCATCGCCTACGCCTACGCCGACCGCGCCAAGGTCGACGACTACGTGGTGGGCAAGGCCGATCCGCTGCCCCCGGCGCTCGGCGCAACCGACGCCAAGGTCGAGGCACTGGCACAGCAAGTGCTTGCGATGATCGAGGTCGAGCCGCGCTACTACCAGGACATCGCCGCGCATTTTTCGGACCACGATTTCCAGACCGTCGCGCGTGCGCTGGGACACCTGCACACGATCGAAAAGCTGTGGCAGGACCCGAAGGGCAAGATGTGCGTGCGCGGCTCGAAGTTCGCCGCGGTGCTTCCGCAGCGCGGTAAGTAGCACGCATCGACGCGCAGTTCCGAACGACCGCACACGAGGAGGCCGCATGGCTGGCAAGTACGAAAGCAAACTGGCGGAGATGGGCATCACCCTGGCGCCGGTCCCGACCCCGGTCGCGAACTACCTGCCGTACGCGATCACCGGCAACCTCGTGTTCCTCGCGGGGCAGGTTTGCCGCGTCGATGGCAAGGTCACCCACAAGGGCAAGCTGGGCGCGGAAGTGGACGTCGCCGGTGGCAAGGCGGCGGCGCGGGTCTGCGCGATCAACCTGATCGCCGCGCTCAAGCTGGCGCTGGGCGGCGACCTCGACCGGGCGGTGCGCTGCGTGTCGGTGCGTGGCTTCGTCGCCTCCGATCCGAAGTTCTACGACCAGCCGTCGGTGATCAACGGCGCCTCCGACCTGTTCGTCGAGGTGTTCGGCGAAGCCGGCAAGCATTCGCGCACCGCGATCGGCGTGTCGGCACTGCCGTCGGACTGCGCGGTCGAGGTGGATGCGGTGTTCGAGATCAGGTAACCGGGCAGGCAGCCCACCCGGTAACGGAGGACAGAATGGCCCAGGCGATAGGGGTGCGCCCCGTCAGTGAACTCATCCGGTGGCCGACGGATGACCTGTCGAGGATACCGCTGCACATCTACGGTGACCCCGAGATCTACGCCTGGGAGCAGGACCGCATCTTCCGCGGCCCGACCTGGAACTTCCTGTCGCTCGAGTGCGAGATCCCGAAGCCGAACGACTATGTGCTGACCAAGGTCGGCGACACCCCGGTGATCGTGCTGCGCACCGCCGAGGGCGGCATCAATGCGCTGGTCAACCGCTGCACGCACAAGGGGTCGGTCCTCTGCCACGACTCGCGCGGCGAAGGCAAGCGCTCGTTCGTCTGCCCGTACCACGCCTGGTCGTTCGACCAGTCGGGCGAACTGCGCGGCATCGCCTTCGAGAAGGGCGTCGGCGGCCTGGGCGGCATGCCGGAAGGTTTCGACAAGTCGAAGCATGCACTGACGCGGCTGCGCGTCGAAGTGATCGAGGGGCTGGTGTTCGGCACCTTCAGCGAGCAGACCCCGCCGCTCGAGCAGTACCTGGGGGAGCCGATGGTCGCGCACATCCGGCGCACCATCCGCGGCCGGAAGATGCAGATCATCGGCCGCTACAACCACATCATGCCGAACAACTGGAAGCTGTACATCGAGAACAGCCGCGACACGCACCATCCGTCGCTGCTGCATGCGTTCTTCGCGACGTTCAAGCTGAACCGGCTGTCGGCGGAGGGCGGCATCCGCCACGACCCGGCCAACTGGCACCACCTCGTGTTCGCCAAGCGCCTCACCGACCAGGGCCACGAGGAATACTCGCCGGGCAAGCTGCGCACGATGAAGTCCGACTTCGGCCTGAACGATCCGTCGCTGATCGCGCAGTGGATGGAGTACGACGACAACATCACCAATGCGCTGCAGAGCATCCTGCCCGGCTTCGTGCTGCAGCAGATCCTGAACTCGGTCGGCACGCGGCAGATAATCACCCGCGGCACCGACGAGTGCGAACTGGTCTGGACCGTGGTCGCCTTCGAGGAAGACACGCCGGAGCAGCGCGCGATCCGCATCAAGCAGAGCAACCTGGTAGGGCCGCACGGCTACATCTCGATGGAAGATGGCGCCATCGGCGGCTTCGTGCAGCAGGGCATCAAGGGCGACCGCGACAAGCAGGCGGTGGTCGAGATGGGCGGCCTGACCGCCGACGGCCAGCCGACGCGCGCGACCGAGACCTCGGTGCGCGGCTTCTACAAGGCCTACCGCGAACTGATGGGCGCCTGAACATGAGCACCGCGACTGCATCATCCACGGCAGCACCCGACATCACTCCGGAACGGCGCAGCGCGATCGAGCACCTGATGGTCGACTACGTGCATGCGATCGACGAGGGCGACTACGAGCGCTGGCCGACGTTCTTCACCGAGGACGGCCACTACCAGGTGACCGGCCGCGAGAACCTCGCCCGCGGCTGGGTCGCCGGCATGCTCCTGTGCGACAACCGCGACATGATGGTCGACCGCATCTATTCGCTGCGCCAGGTGAACGTCTGGGAGCCGCACACCTACCGCCATGTGATCGGCCCGACCCAGGTGCTGGAGGTCGGCATGGACGCCTCGGGCGCCACGGCGCGCTTCACCGCACGGACCCAGACCAACTACCTGTGCGTGCGCACCATGCACAATGGCGAACAGAAGCTGTTCTCCACCGGCCGCTACCTGGACGACATCGTGTTCGAGGGACCGCCCGGCGGCGACGTACCGAAGCTCCGCAGCCGCATGGTGATCGCCGATTCGAACCAGATCGACACCCTGCTCGTGATCCCGATCTAGGCCCCGCACGATGCCCCGCTCCCCAGGCAGCACCCCGCGCAAGTTCCATGTCCACTTCGAGAGCAACAGCTCGAAGCCGCGCCAGTTCCAGGTGCTCGAAAGCGACGTGAAGGCCGCGGTGCGGCGCCATCCGGCGCTCGCGCGCCGGCTGAAGATCACCGTCGGCTTCGACCGGAAGATGCTGGCCGAGGCGCTGCAGACCGCCGACTTCCTGCTCAATTCCGACCCGCCACGCGAGAACCTGCGCGCGATGGCGCCCCGCCTCGAATGGATCCAGACCACCGGCGCCGGCATCGACGGACTGCTGCCGCTCGACTGGCTGCCCGAAGGCTGCGTGCTCACCAACAACAGCGGCGCCCACGCGGCCAAGGCGCAGGACTCCGGCGCGATGGGCCTGCTGATGCTCAATGCCCGCATCCCCGAGGTGATGACCGCCCAGCGCGCGAAGCACTGGGCGCATGCGTTCTCGTCGCCGATCGCCGGCAAGACGGCGGTGGTGATCGGCTTCGGCGACGTCGGCGCGGCGGTCGGCCGCGGCGCGCGGAAGCTCGGCGTGAAGGTGATCGCCGTCACCCGCAGCGGCACGCTCACGCGCAGCACGGCCAGGGCGGCCGATGAAGTGGTGCCGGTGTCGAAACTGGCGGGGGTGATCG
>JAIENF010000102.1 GCA_019751575.1 Burkholderiales bacterium | reverse complement strand
CGCTCTTCCGATCTTGCGGTGTTCGACCGCGACTCCGTGTTCGAGATCGGTCGCCACCAGGGCGGTGCGACGATCACGGCACTGGCACGCCTGAACGGCTATCCGGTCGGCGTGCTGTGCAGCGATCCCCGCATCTCCGGCGGTGCGATGACGCTGGCCGCGGCCTGGAAGACCGAGCGCCACGTGAAGCTGTGCGACACGTTCGGACTGCCCGTGGTGAACCTGGTCGACCAGCCGGGCAATGCGACCGGGCCCGAGGCCGAGCTCGCAGGCACCCTGCTGGGCGCCGTGCGCGTGCTGACCACCATCGAGCAGGCAAGGGTCCCTTGGGTGTCGATCATCCTGCGCCGCGCGTTCGGCATGGCCGGCGGGCTGCATGCGCCCAAGCACTTCCCCGCGCTCAACCACCGGTTCGCCTGGCCTTCCGCGCGCTGGGGTTCGATCCCGATCGAAGGTGGCGTGTATGCCGCGCACCGGCAGGAGATCGATACCGCGGCCGACCCGCAGGCGACGCGCGATGCGATCGAGGCGGAGTACCACGCGATCAGTTCACCGTTCCGCACCGCCGAGGTGTTCTCGATCCTCGACGTGATAGACCCGCGGGAAACCCGGGGCGTGCTGTGCGACTGGGTGGAAGATGCATGGGCAGTCATCGAGGGCGATCGCGGCGCCAGACCGCGGCAGTCCTGAACAACCCTCAGGAGGAAACATGCAGACGGTGATGGACAAGGCAATCAGGACGGCGATCAACGCAGCGCGAAACGCAGCAATCGGCGCGGCGATCCTGCTCGGCGCTGCGGCCATGGGCCCGGCGCAGGTGCTGGCCCAGCCGGCGGAGTGGAAGCCTTCGCGCAGCCTCGAATGGATCGTGCCGTCCGGCCCCGGTGCGGCGCTCGACATGGCGGCCCGGCAGATCAAGGAGGCGGCCGACCGTTCCGGAAAGCTCGAACACCCGTTCCTGGTGCAGAACCGTCCGGGTGGCTCGAACCTGATCGCGCTCAACACCCTGATCCAGAATCCGGGCAACGGGCACTTCGTGGCGACGTTCAACCACGGCCAGATCAACAACCGGCTGCTCGGCGCACTGCCGGTCGGATACACCGACTTCACGCCGATCGCCATCCTGCTCGAAGAGACGCTGGTCGTCGCGGTGCGCGAGGACTCGCCGATCCGAACCGCGAAAGATCTGGTGGAGCGGCTGCGCAAGGATCCGGGCGGACTGTCGATCGGCATCGCCACCAGCGCCGGTAACCATATCCACGTGGCCATCGCGCTGCCGTTGCGCAAGGCAGGCGTCGATGTGTCCCAACTGCGCATCGTGCCCTACAAGTCTTCGGCTGCGTCGATGACCGACCTGCTGGGTGGCCATATCGACATCGTGTCTGCATCCACGCCGAACGTGGTGGCGCTGCACCAGGCAGGCCGCATCCGCCTGCTTGCGGTGCCGACCGCGGAGCGGCTCGGCGGCACGCTCGCGACCGTGCCGACCTGGCGCGAGCAGGGCATCGATGCGGTCTATCATTCCGCGCAGGGGGTGCTCGGTCCGCGTGGGATGGCGCCCGAGCAGATCCGGTTCTGGGAGAACCTGCTGCGCGAGGCCACCAGGAGCGAGGGCTGGGAGAAGCTGGTGGCGCGCAACCACTGGCGCCCGACCTTCCTGACCGGCGCCGAGGCGCGCGCCTACATGGACGCGCAGAACGAGGAAGCGCGGGCCGTGCTCGGCGCGATCGGCCTGCTGAAGAAGTGACACCGCCCGTGAACCGCGGGCTGCAAAAGGAAAGCCAATGAAGATCACCCGCATCAAGCACTACGCCGTCCATCCGGGCTGGCGCAAGAACCTCATCTTCGTGAAGGTCGAGACCGACGAAGGCATCCACGGGTGGGGCGAGGCGTACTCGCAGTACGACCGCGACAAGGCGGTCTGCGCGCAGCTCGACTCGCTGTCGCCCTACCTGATCGGACGCAACCCGTTCGACATCAAGCACTTCACCAAGTTCGCGTTCGACGACTACGCGGCGCGCCGCGGTTCGGTCGAGGTGTTCTGCGCGATCAGCGGCATCGAGCAGGCGCTCTGGGACATCGTCGGCAAGGCCTGCAACCAGCCGGTGTACAACCTGCTGGGCGGCCGGGTGCGCGACAAGATCCGCGTCTACGCGAACGGCTGGAGCTACGGCATGGACCAGCCGTCCGACTATGCCCGCGCGGCCGAGAAGATCGTCGCCGCCGGCTGGACGGCCCTGAAGTTCGACCCGCTGCCCAAGCCGTGGCGCAACTGGATCCCGCGCGAGCACGAAGACCGTGCGGTGGCAGTGACCAAGGCGATCCGCGACGCCGTGGGCCCGAAGGTGGACCTGCTGATCGACCAGCACCGTCGCCTCGCGCCGATGCATGCGATCCGCCTCGACAAGCGGCTGGCCGAGTACGACATGTACTGGATGGAAGAGTCCTGCCAGGCCGAATACCCGGACGAGCTCGCCGAGATCCGGCGCAACATCGGCATCCCGGTGTGCATCGGCGAGGCGACCTACACCAAGGCGGGCTTCCGTCCGCTGCTCGAGAAGCGCGCGGCCGACATCCTCAACCCGGACGTGGCCTGCGTCGGCGGCATCCTCGAGCTGAAGGAGATCGCCGCGATGGCGGAGACGTTCCTGGTCGCGATGTCGCCGCACAACTACAACTCGACCACGGTAGCCACCGCCTCGACGCTGCATGCGTCGGCGACGATGCCCAACTTCATCATCACCGAGTACTTCCTGCCGTTCGTCGAGTTCGGCAACCGCATCTGCCTGAACCCGCCGCAGCCGAAGGATGGCTACATCGAGCTGTCGACCGCGCCCGGCCTGGGCATCGAGATGGACGAGAAGGCGTTGCAGGAAATCCCCGCGCAGGTCTACAAGATGCGCAAGCTGCCGCAGGTGTCGGACGAGGGCCCGTGAGCATGGCGCACGAGAAGATGCTCGAGGAACTGGCCGCGCGCAAGGCGAAGGCGCTGGGCATGGGCGGGCCGGACAAGCTGGCGAAGCGCGCGGCGCAGGGCATGCTCGATGCACGCTCGCGGCTCGACCTGCTGCTCGACGCCGGCAGCTTCGTCGAGTCGGGTCTCTACGCGACCTCGTTCCGCGCGGAAGACCGCGAGCGCACGCCGGCCGACGGCAAGGTGGCCGGCTTCGGCCGCATCGACGGCCGCGAGGTCGGCGTGGTGTCGAACGACTTCACCGTGCTCGGGGCTTCCAGCAGCCAGATCAACGGCAAGAAGATCAAGCATGTGAAGGACATCGCCAACGCCAAGGGATTGCCCATGGTGTTCCTCGGCGAGTCGGCGGGCGCACGCATCCCCGACCGCATGGGTTCGGCGGGGCGGGCGATCCTCGGCCAGGACCCGACCGAGTACCAGCGCATCCGCACCTCGCCCTGGGTGTCGGCCCAGCTCGGCGCCTGCTTCGGCTCGTCGACCTGGTATGGCTGCATGTCCGACTTCGTGGTGATGCGCAAGGGCGCGCTGATGGCGGTGGCGAGCCACCGGGTGACCTCGTCGGCGATCAGCCAGGAGGTCGATCCCGAGGAACTCGGCGGCTGGAAGCTGCTGACCGGCGTGTCCGGACTGGTCGATGTCGCGGTGGACACCGACGCCGAGGCGATCGAGACCGTGAAGCGCTTCCTGTCCTATCTGCCGTCGAACTGCAACGAGGCGCCGCCGGTGCTCGATGCCTCGAAGGTGGCCGCGCACGACCAGGGCAGGCTGCTCGAGATCCTGCCGGAGCTGCGCACCAAGGTCTACGATGCGCGCAAGCTGGCCGAGGTGATCGTCGATGTCGACAGCCTGTTCGAGATGAAGCCGAAGTTCGGCCGCTCGATCGTCACCGCGCTGGCGCGCATCGAGGGACGCACCGTCGGCCTCATCGCCAACAACCCGATGTTCAAGGGCGGCGCGATCGACGTCGATGCCTGCAACAAGGCAACCAGCTTCCTGGTGTTCTGCGATTCGTTCAACGTGCCGATCATCCTGATGGTCGACCAGCCGGGCTTCCTGATCGGCCTGGAGGGCGAGAAGCGCGGCGCGGCCGGCAGGATCATCAACTGGATGAACGCGCTGGCGCTGGTCACCGTGCCCAAGCTGTCGATCATCGTGCGCAAGAGTTACGGCCAGGCCTACCTGAACATGGGCGGCGGGCGGAACTCCGACGAAGTCGCGGCCTGGCCGACGGCCGACCTCGGCTTCATGGACCCGAAGGTCGGCGCCAGCGTGCTCGCACGCGAGGGCGAGACGACCGAGGCGACGAAGTCGATGAGCGACTCGCTGGTGCGCGACACCACCGCCTGGGGGCTTGCATCGCTGTACGAGGCGCACACGGTGCTCGACCCGCGCGAGACCCGTGGCTGGCTGGCCGCGATGCTCGACGTCCATCGCTCGAAGCTCACCCGAGGTGTCGGCCAGCATCGGCTTGCCAACTGGCCGACCAGCTACTGAGGACCGCTACGATGATCATCGATTGCGACACCCACATCCTGCCGCTGGACAGCTACGCGCGGATCGACGGGCCGCTGGCGGCGCTGGCGCCGCGGTTCACCGTCGACGCGGCCGGCTTCGTCAACGGCACCGAGTTCCCCGGCGCACCGGCAGCCGTGCACGGAGCGACGCCGCTGCCCTCGCCCGGTTCGGGCTGCCGTTATCCGGGCATGTATCCGGGGCCGGAGCGGGCGAAGTTCTTCGCCGAGCAGGGCATCGACCGCGAGCTGGTGCTGCCGCAGTTCTCGGCGATGCTGTTCTCCTATCTCGTCGATGCACCGCTCGCCACCGCGATGGCGCATTCGTACAACCTGTCGATCCTCGATGCGATGAAGGCCGAGCCGCAGCGGATCATCGGTGCCGCGCTGGTCGCGCTGCAGGACGTGGACGGCGCGATCGCCGAGATCGAGTGGGCCCATGCCAACGGCTTCAAGGCGATCGCCATCGACAAGGTGTATCCGGTGCGCTCGCATCCGTACTCCGACACGCTGGGCAGCCATCGTGAGCTGTGGCCGTTCTTCGAACGCGCGGCACGACTGAAGATGCCGCTGATGATGCATTCGATCCAGCATGGGCATCGGCTGAGCAACCTGATGTTCTTCCAGTCCGACGGGCTGGAACTGTTCGCGCCGGCCGAGGGACACCTGAGCCTGGTTTCGCTGGTCACCAGCGGGCTGCTCGACGATTTTCCCGACCTGAAGTTCGTCTACACCGAGGCCGGTACCGCGTTCATCCAGCCGCTGGTGCAGAAGCTCGATGCCGCGCTCGAGAAGCCGCCGGTCAACTATGACGACGAGGATGCGTCGGCGCGGTTCCACCGGCGCATCGCGCCCGGCACCGAGCGGTCCTCCGCCGGCAAGCGGCTGACCGCCGCCGATGTGTACGAGGTGAAGAACCGGAAGCCGGCCAGCCACTACTTCCGCACCAACCTGTTCTTCACCATCGAGACCGAAGAGCCTGGGTTTGCCGAGGCGGTCGAGTTCCTCGGCGCCTCGCAGTTCCTGTTCGCCACCGACTATCCGCACGACGATCCGGGTGGCCGGATGAAGATGAAGGACGTGCAACTGCTGCGCGACCATCCGGACATCCCCGAGGCGTCGAAGGAGATGATCCGCAGCCGCAACGCGATCGCCCTGCTCGGGCTCGACGCGTGAGCGCCAGCCGATGACCCGCATCATCCAGCGCAACGGCCGCAGTTCGATGCCGGTGGCGGTGGGGGGCGAGGGCTGCTGGGTGGTCGACAGCGAGGGCCGGCGCTACCTCGACGCCTCCGGCGGGGCCGCGGTGTCCTGCCTGGGCCATGGCCATCCGGCCGTGGTCGAGGCGATCCGCGAGCAGGCCGGGCGCCTCGCCTATGCGCACACCAGCTTCTTCAGCAGCGAGCCGGCCGAGGCGCTGGCCGACCATCTGGTCGAGCATGCACCGGCCGGCATCGAGCATGTGTACTTCGTGTCCGGCGGCTCGGAAGCGGTCGAGACCGCGATGAAGATGGCCCGCCAGTATTTCGTCGAGATCGGCCAGCCGCAGCGCAGGCATTTCATCGCGCGCCGGCAGAGCTACCACGGCAACACGCTCGGCGCGATGTCGGTCGGGCAGCGCGAATCGGCGCGCCGGCTGTTCGAGCCGATCCTGCTGCCGGTGACGCATGTGTCGCCGTGCTTCCCGTACCGCTACCGGCCGGTCGGCGAGTCCGATGAAGCCTATGGGCAGCGGCTCGCGGACGAACTCGAACAGGCGATCCTCAGGCTCGGGGCCGACAGCGTGATCGGTTTCCTCGCCGAGACCGTCGGCGGGGCCACCGCGGGTACCGTGCCGCCGGTTCCGGGCTACTTCGAGAAGGTGCGCGCGGTCTGCGATCGATACGGCGTGCTGCTGATGCTCGACGAGGTGATGTGCGGGATGGGCCGTACCGGCACGCTGCACGCCTGCGAGCAGGAGGGCGTGGTGCCCGACCTCATGGTCGTGGCCAAGGGCCTGGGTGCCGGCTACCAGCCGATCGGCGCCACGCTTGCCAGCGGGAAGGTCTACCGGCCGATCCTCGAAGGCTCTGGCTCCTTCTCGCATGGGCATACCTACATCGGCCATCCGGTCGCCTGCGCGGCGGCGCTGGCGGTCCAGCAGATCGTGCAGCGAGACCAGCTGCTGCCCCGGGTGCGCGCGCAGGGCGAAAAGCTGCAGGCCGCGCTGCTCGACCAGTTCCGCGAGCATGCGCATGTCGGCGACGTGCGCGGCCGCGGCCTGTTCTGGTCGATCGAACTGGTGGCCGACCGTGCGGACGATGCGCCGTTCGACCCGTCGCGGCGCATGCACGCGAGAGTCAAGGCCGAGGCGATGCGGCAGGGGCTGTGCGTGTACTCGATGGGCGGTACCGTCGATGGCGAACGCGGCGACCATGTGCTGCTGGCGCCGCCGTTCATCGTCGACGATGGCGAGGTGCTCGAGATCGCGCGCCGGTTGCGGGCGGCGGTGGACGCGGCGGTGCGGGCACCGTGACGGGTGTCACGCCCGCAGGGTGACCTGCTGCTGCGCGCGCCACGGTGGTGCACGCTATCTTCTGCCCACCCTTGCAGTGTTCGCAGGGTCAGCGCGCCGCCGGAAGCAGCGAGTCCGGCGCCACAGCCGGCCCTGCCAGGCGGCCCGTCGAGAGATGGACCGCCATTTTTTTGCCCGATGGCAGGGGGCGGCTCCAGCCCCCGTCCCTTCAGCCGATCGCGGCCGCTACCGCGTCGCCCATGTCCCGGGTGCTGCCGCTGCCGCCGAGATCGCCGGTCAGCGCCCGTGCATCGGCGATCACGGCGTCCATCGCCCGGTCGATCGCCGCCGCCGCCGCCACGGCTTCCGGCAGCGCGCGCTGGTGGCCAAGCCACTCGAACAGCATCTTTCCGGACATGATCATCGCGTAGGGGTTCGCGATGTTCTGGCCGGCGATGTCCGGCGCCGACCCGTGGGTGGCCTGGGCCATCGCCTGGTGCGCACCGATGCACAGTCCGGGGGCGAGGCCGAGGCCGCCGACCAGCCCGGCACCTTCGTCGGTCAGGATGTCGCCGAACTGGTTCGTGGTGACGACCACGTCGTACGGCTGCGGCTTCATCACCAGCTTCATCGCAAAACCGTCGACCAGCACTTCGTCGAACGACACGTCCGGATAGTCCTGCGCGACCTTCCGGCATTCCTCCGCGAACATGCCGCAGGCCAGCCTGAAGATCGGCTCCTTGTGCACGGCGGTGACGCGCTTGCGCGTGCGCGTGCGCGCGATCTCGAAGGCGGCACGTGCGACCCGGTTGGAACCCTTCCGCGTGATCACCCGGTGGCCGATGGTGATGTCGTCGTTCGGGCGGAACTCGCCGGTGCCGGCGAAGGTGACGCTGCCCGACTGCATGCCTTCGGTCACCTCGCGCAGGAACACGATGTCCACGTTCTTGTGGATGGAGGCGATGTTCGGGTACGACTTCACCGGCTTGACGTTCGCGAACAGCTCGAAGATCTTGCGCAACGGGGGGTTGATCCAGGTCGAGTCGCCGCGCGGGTAGGCGTTGTGGCCGATCGGCCCCTGCAGCCAGCCGTCCACCGTCTTCAGTGAATCGACCGTGAACTGCGGCATCGAATGTCCATGCGATGCGTGTCCGGCCCGGCCGATGGGCAGCGGCAGCCACTCCACCGCCAGGCCTGCCCTTGCGGCGGCGGCCTTCATGACCTTGACGGCTTCCGGCACTACCTCGAGGCCGATGTCGTCGCCTTCGAGGATCGCGATCCTGAGCTGCATGATTCCTCCGGTGTGGGTGCGCACGTGCGCTTTCTGGATGTGGTCCCGATGCTACTATCGAACGACAAAAGCAGCGTCCTCTGTCGGCGACGGGAGGGCGCAGAACATCCGGCATGGCCGGAGCAACCGCCTGGCCCGCTGGAGGAGCCGAACCATGAACACACCTTTCAAGTTGCGCTGTCCGATGTCCTTGCGGAATGCAGCCGCGCTGGCGCTCGCCTGCTCGGCCTTCGGCCTGATGCCGGGCGCAGCGCTCGCCCAGGCCTGGCCGGCGAAGCCGATCCGGATGGTCGTGCCGTTCGCGCCCGGGGGCAACACCGACATCATCGCGCGGGTGATCGCGCCGCGCATGGCCGAGTCCCTCGGTCAGCCGGTGCTGATCGAGAATCGCGGCGGCGCAGGCGGGGTGATCGGCAGCGAGGTCGTTGCCCGGGCCACGCCCGATGGCTACACGCTGCTGATGGTGTCGGCCTCGCATGTGATCAACCCGGCGATGGTGAAGAAGCTGCCGTTCGACGCGGTCAAGGACTTCCAGCCGATCTCGCTGGTGGCCGACGTGCCCACGGCGCTGATCGTCCATCCGTCGCTGCCGGTGCGCAACGTGAAGGAACTGATCGCACTCGGGCGCAAGCGTCCCGATCAGGTGAACTACTCGACGGCCGGGCGGGGCACCGTAGGCCACCTGTCCGGCGAACTGCTGAATTCAGCGGCCAAGGTCCGGTTCGTCCATATCCCGTACAAGGGCGCGGGTCCGGCGCTGATGGACCTGATCGCGGGGCAGGTCGAGTTCCAGTTCGCCAGCCTGCCTGCCGTCATCCAGTTCGTGCGCTCCGGCAAGGTGCGCCTGATCGCGCAGACCGGCGTCAAGCGCTCGGCCGCGGCACCCGATGTCCCGACGATGGAGGAGTCGGGCCTGCCGGGCTTCGTGGTGTCGAGCGGCTTCGGTATCCTCGGGCCTGCCGGCACGCCGCGCCCGATCGTCGATCGGGTGCATGCGTCGATCCGCGCCGCGCTCGCTTCGGCCGACGTGAAGAAGGTCTTCGCCGACCAGGGTGCCGATCCGGTCGGCAGCACGCCCGAGGAATACGAGGCGTTCAACCGCAGCGAGATCGCGCGCTGGCAGAAGGCCGCACGCGAAGCGAACATCGCGCCCGAGTAATCCAGACCCCACGGAGTAGAGCATGAGCGCCGCAGTCAAGCCGATCGACCCCAAGCAGGCCCAGGATCCCGCACAGGTTGCCGACGCCACCCGCCTGGCCGCGCAGCATGCGCTCGCCCAGAGCTTCTCGACGCTGCAGGAGATCGTCGCGGCGGCGCGGCGCAACCTGTCGCAGGGCACCTGGGACATGCTGTCCGGCGGCTCCGACTCCGAGGCGACCCTGCGCCGCAACCGGATGGCGCTCGACAGCCTGGCACTGCGCCAGCGCGTGCTGGTCGACGTGCGCCAGCTCGACACCACCACTTCGCTGCTGGGCAAGCCCATGCCGGTGCCGATGTTCATCGCGCCGATCGGCAACTACCTGCAGTACGCCGACCCGCGCGGCGCGGCGGCGGTGGCGGTCGCCGCGGTCAAGAAGAACGTGCCCTGCTTCGTCAGCACCGCGGCGCGTCCCGGCCTGGACCTGATCGCGAAGGAAGCGGGCAAGCCGCTGATCTTCCAGCTCTACGTGCGCGGCGACCGGGCATGGGTCGGCGACATCCTCGACCGCGCGAAGTCGTTCGGCTATGACGCGCTCTGCGTGACCGTCGACCGCGCCTACTACAGCCGGCGCGAACGCGACCTGATCAACCACCAGCTGGTGCGCGAAGGCGGCGGCGACGCCTCGCACCAGGCGAGCCTCACCTGGGACTACGTGCTCTGGATGAAGGAGCGCATGGGCGTGCCGCTGATCCTGAAGGGCATCGCCACCGGCGAGGATGCGAAGCTCGCGGTCGAGCATGGCGTCGACGTGGTCTACGTGTCGAACCATGGCGGCCGCCAGCTCGACCATGCACAGGCGAGCATCGAGGTGCTGCCGGAAGTGGCCGAAGCGGTCGACGGCCGCGCCGAGGTGCTGATGGATGGCGGCATCCTGCGCGGCACCGACATCGTCAAGGCAGTCGCGCTGGGCGCGAAGGCGGTCGGCATCGGCAAGCTGCATGGCTGGGCGCTGGCTGCCGCGGGCGAGCCGGGCGTGATCCGCATGCTGGAGCTGCTCGAGCTCGAGATACGCAGCGCGATGGGGCTGATGGGCGTCACTTCGCTGGCCCAGCTCACGCCGAAGTCCGTGCGTTCGGTGCCCCCGATCTCCACCGGCAGCGTGACCAGTGCCTACCCGATGTACGAAGCCGCGCTGCGGCATGGCGAGACGCGTCCTTGAGCGGAGGCGTGATCGTGCTGCGCGAAAATGGGGTCTGACCCTGTTTCATTGATCGTTCCGTTCCCGGTCGATGGCGTGACCGACTTCACCGCGCGCGTGCTGGCGCGGCATCTCGCGCGCCGGTGGTCGGTGCCGGTGACGGTGCGCAATGTGGCCGGCAGCGGCGGCACGACTGGCACGCTCGAGCTGCTGGCGGCCGCGCCCGATGGCCGCACGATGATGCTGAGCGCGACCGGACAGGCGACGCAGAATCCGGCCATCGACACCACGCTGCCCTACCGCTGGCACGACCCGGTGCCGGTCGTGCGGGTCAGTGCGAGCGCGCTGGCCTTCGTGGTGCGCGGCGGTTCGCCGTGCACGTCCCTCGGCGACCTGCTTGCGCAGGTGCGCGAGGCGCCTTCACGCCATCGCATCGGCACCTCGGGCACCGGGGGAGCCTCGATCCTCGCGCTTGCCCGCCTGCTCGAATCCGGCGGCATCGCGCTGGCCGACCTCGGTCGGGTCACGTTCCATGGCGGCGCTGCCATCCTGGAGGCGGTGATCGACGGGCGCACCGACTTCGCCGCCCAGTATGTCGGCGAGATGGGCGACCTGCTGCGGGCGGGGACGCTGCGCGCCCTTGCGGTCAGCGGCGACCGGCGCACGGCCGCCTGGCCGGACGTGCCGACGGCGGCGGAATGCGGGTTCGACGGGTTCGACCTGCTCGGATGGACCGGCATCGTCGGCCCGCCGGGCCTGGGTCGAGGCATCATCGACCGCTGGGTCGCCACCGTTCACGACCTTGCGCAGGACCCGGCCTTCACCGGGGAGATCGAAGCGATGGGTTCCACCCTCGCCTGGCTCGACGACGACGCATTCCGCGCCGCGCTCGAGCAGGAACATCAGGTCGCGCTGGCCACCGCCACGCGGCTGGGCCTGCGCCGATGAGGAGAAAGGACATGATGAGATCGATTGCCGCTGCGGTTCCCGCGGCCCTGGGCACGCTGGGCTGCGTGCTCGCCTTCGCCGTTGCACCGCCTGCCGCGTTCGCCCAGGCCTTCCCGTCCAAGCCGGTACGCGTGGTGATTCCGTGGCCACCGGGCGGGGCGAACGACATCGCCGGCCGTACCGTGATGCTGCGCATGGCCGACAGCACCGGCCAGCCGGTGGTGATCGACAACCGGGGTGGCGCGGGCGGCACCATCGGCACCGACCACGTGGCGAAGTCCGCGCCCGACGGCTACACGCTGCTGGTGCAGTCGGTGACCCATGTCGCCAATGCCCACCTCTACCAGAAGCTTCCGTACGACACGCTGCGCGACTTCGCGCCGGTGGCGCTGCTCACCGCGCAGACCGCCGTGCTGGTGGTTCACCCGTCGCTGCCGGTGAAGTCGGTGAAGGAGTTCGTCGCGCTGGCGCGCGCCCGGCCGGACCAGCTGATGTATTCCACCGCCGGCAACGGCAGCATCCCGCACCTCTCCATGGCGCTGTTCGGTTCGATGACCGGCACGAAGCTGGTGCACGTTCCGTACAAGGGCGGCGGGCCGCAGGTGGTCGGACTGCTGGGGGGCGAGGCGCAGGCGTCGCTGGCGACCATCGCCTCGGTCATCGCCCACATCAAGACCGGACGCCTGCGCGCGCTGGGCGTCGCCTCGGCGCGGCGCTCGCCGACGCTGCCCGACGTGCCGACCATCGCCGAGTCGGGCGTGCCCGGTTACGAGCTGAGCCCGTGGATCGGACTGATGGCGCCGGCGGCGACGCCGCGGCCGGTGATCGACCGCCTGAATGCGGAGGTGAACCGCGCGCTGAAGCTGCCGGAGGTTGCCTCGACCCTGTCGGCGCAGGCGCTCGACCCGTGGGGCGGCACGCCGGAGGAATTCGGGGCGCGGCTGAAGGCGGACTTCGCCAAGTACGGCAAGCTGATCGCGATGACCGGTGCGCGCGTGGAGTAGCGAAGCAGGCACGGGGGTCGGCACGCCCCCGTCTTTGTGGTAAGTGTTGGCGGGTCACCTCTCAGCGCGCGACCGCGTGTCGCCCCGGAACGCATGGCCGACCTCCTCGTCTGCATCACCTTCGACTTCGACGCGATGTCGGGTTTCATCTCGCGCGGCATGACCTCGCCGTCGCCGATCTCGCGCGGCGAGTTCGGGCCGGCCGCTTCGCCGCGCATCCTGGAAATGCTTCGCCAGCACAAGGTGCGCAGCACCTGGTGCATCCCCGGCCATACGCTCGAGACCTATCCGACGCAGTGCAGGGCGGTGTTCGACGCCGGCCACGAGATCGCCCACCACGGCTGGACCCACGTGCCGCCGGCGCAGCTCACCCGCGAGCAGGAAGAATCCGGGCTCGTACGCGCGAACGAGGCGATCAAGCGCCTGACCGGCCGCTATGCACAGGGCTACCGGTCGCCGTCCTGGGATCTGTCGCCGCATTCGGTCGAGCTTCTGCTGGCCCACGGTTTCCGCTACGACAGCTCGATGATGGGCGACGACTACACGCCGTACCGCGTGCGCCAGGGCGACGTGATCGAGCTCGAGCAGCCGGCCGTGTTCGGCAAGCCGACGCGCCTGGTCGAGCTGCCGATCTCGTGGTCGCTCGACGACTATCCGGTGTTCGAGTTCATCCGCACGCCACAGACCCTGCTGCCGGGCAATTCGAACGCGAACCTGGTGGTCGACAACTGGATCGCCGATTTCACCTGGATGCAGCGGTCGATCACCGACTGGGGCGTGCTGACCTACACCTTCCACCCGTTCGTGATCGGGCGCGGGCACCGGATGCTCGCGCTCGAGAAGCTGCTGGTGGCGCTGGCTGCCGGCGGGGCACGGTTCGTGACGATGGAAGAAGCCGCGTCGGAGTACGACCGCCGCGCGCCGTTCATGGCGGGCTGATCATCTCATCTACACGCAAGGAGTCGACAATGAACAAGGTACTCGAGATGCGGCGCAGGCCGCACGCAACGATCGCCGCCTGGGCGGTCGCCGCAACCGTGCTGGTCCCCGCGGCCACCGCCGTGCAGGCGCAGAAGTTCCCCGATCGTCCGCTGCGCATCATCACCGGCTTCCTGCCGGGCGGCGTCTCCGACACCATCGCACGCATACTCGGCGAACAGCTGAGCACCGCGCTCGGCGAGCGTGTCGTCGTCGACGGGCGTCCGGGTGCCGGGGGCATGGTGAGCATGGAGATCGCCGCCAAGGCCACGCCCGACGGCCACACGATCTACCTCGCACAGCCGGTGGTGTCGATCGCGGCTGCGATCGACAAGTATCCGTGGGATCCGATCAAGGCGTTTTCCCCGGTCGGCATGATCGGCATCTCGATGACCCTGCTCGCGGCCAATCCGTCGTTCCCGGCGAGCAACCCGAAGGAATTCATCGCCTATGCACAGGCGAACCCGGGCAAGATCAACTACGGCTCGTCCGGCTTCGGCGGCCCGAACCACATCGCGGCCGAACTGCTCCAGGTGATGGCGAAGTTCCAGATGAACCATGTCCCGTACAAGGGCGCAGGGGCTACCGTGCCGGCGGTGATCAGCGGCGAGGTGCCGGTGGGCGTGATGCCGCTGCTGGCCGGCATCCCGCACCTGAAGGCGGGCCGCATCCGGGCGATCGGCGTGACCGGCGCCAAGCGCACCACGGCCGCACCCGACATCCCGGCTTTCAACGAAACGGTGCCCGGTTTCCATTACCAGTCATGGTTCGGACTGGTGCTGCCGGCGGGCGCCGCGCGCCCGGTGGTGATGCGGCTGAACACCGAGCTGAACAAGATCCTCACCAATCCGGACACGCGCGAAAAGCTGTCGAGTCAGGGCGTGGACACCGAGACCAGCACGCCCGAGCACCTCGGCCGCGTGATGGCCGAGGACGTGGTTGCGCTGCGCAAGCTGATCAAGGCGACCGGCCTCAAGCTGAACTGAGGCAGCGGTTGCCTTCCCGCACCTGCGCACCCTTTCTGCCGGAGGGGTGTTTCAGCTAACATGTCAGCCTTGGCAGCGTGATGCCGATGGAGCCACCGATGAACGACCCGCACTTGAACCTCGAGAATTTCTGGATGCCCTTCACCGCGAATCGCCAGTTCAAGGCGAAGCCGCGGATGCTGGTGTCGGCGAAGGACATGCACTACACCAGCGACGATGGTCGCCAGGTGATCGATGGCTGCGCCGGCCTCTGGTGCGTGAACGCCGGCCACAACCGCGAAGAGATCATCTCCGCGATCAAGGCGCAGCTCGACACCCTCGACTTCGCGCCGACGTTCCAGATGGGCCACCCGATGGCGTTCAAGGCCGCCGAGAAGGTGGCGGCCCTGGCACCGGAGGGCATGAACAAGGTGTTCTTCGCCAACTCGGGTTCGGAGTCGGTCGACAGCGCACTCAAGATCGCGCTCGCCTACCACCGTGCACGCGGCGAGGGCACGCGCACCAAGTTCATCGGACGCGAGCGCGGCTACCACGGCGTCGGCTTCGGCGGCATCTCGGTCGGCGGCATCCCGCTGAACCGCAAGGTGTTCGGTGGCCAGCTGCTGCCCGGTGTCGACCACCTGCCGCACACGCACAACCTGCGCGAGGCGGCGTTCTCGCGCGGCCAGCCCAAGTGGGGCTCGCACCTGGCCGAAGACCTCGAGCGCCTGGTCGCGCTGCATGACCCCTCGAACATCGCGGCGGTGATCGTCGAGCCGGTGGCCGGGTCCACCGGCGTGCTGCCGCCGCCGGTCGGCTACCTCGAGACCCTGCGCTCGATCTGCGACAAGCACGGCATCCTGCTGATCTTCGACGAGGTCATCTCCGGCTTCGGGCGCCTCGGCACGCCGTTCGCGGCGCAGTACTTCAACGTCACGCCCGACCTGATCTGCTGCGCGAAGGGCATCACCAACGCGACCATCCCGATGGGCGCGGTGATCGCGAAGG
>JAIENF010000140.1 GCA_019751575.1 Burkholderiales bacterium | reverse complement strand
CGCGTCTTGCTGACGTCCGCCCGGGCCGAACTCGCCACCCCCTGCAACGTGGCGAGCGTCGCCTGAAGGGCGGGCGAAAGCGCCTCGAGCGCGCGATACTGGCAGGCAAACAGCGTGTCGCCGCCGAACGGCGGCACCTCGCGCGCGAGCAGCATCGATGCCATCGGCGGCTGTTCGAGGTAGGTGGTGTCGGAATGCCAGATGCCACCGAAGTTGCTGCGCTCGTGCTCGAGCTTGACCACCGGCGTGATCGTCGGGAATCCGTCCAGCCCCTTCACGAACGGATACTCGACCGGCTGGCCGAACCAGCCGGCCAGGCGCAGGTACTGTTCGGAGGACAGGCACTGGTCCCGGAAGAACAGCACGCCATGGTCGAGCCAGGCCCGCCGAAGCCCGGCGATGACCTGCGCCGGCTGGTCGAGCGAGAGATCCAGCCCGTGGACCTCTGCACCGAGCGCGCCGGAGATCCGGCGCACCTCGAACCCGCCTGCCATCTCGTCTCCTCCCTCGCGCGCCACCCGGTCAGCTGACCGGGTTGCTCAGCGTGCCGATCGGCTCGATCGTGACCGCCACGATGTCGCCGCGTTTCAGGTACTTCGGCGGGTTGAAGCCGATGCCGACGCCCGCGCAGGTGCCGGTGGCGATCAGGTCGCCGGGTTCCAGCGTCATCAGGCCGGAGATCTCTTCGATCAGCGTCGGGATGTCGAAGATCAGGTCGGACACCGGTGCGTTCTGCCGCAGCTCGCCGTTGACACGGGTCTGCAGCTGCAGCTTCGTCACGTCGGGCACCTCGTCGGCGGTGACGATGCACGGGCCCATCGGGCAGAAGCCGTCGAGGCTCTTGCCGAGGAACCACTGCTTGTGCCGGTGCTGCAGCGTTCGTGCGGTGGCGTCGTTGATGATCGTGTAGCCGTAGACATGCCTGAAGGCATCGGCCTTCTTCACGTTGCGCGCGACCGCGCCGATCACCACCGTGAGTTCGCCCTCGTAGTCGACCGAGTTCGTCGGGTCGTTCGCGCTGGGGATCGCATCGCCCGGGCCGGTGACCGAATTCGGCCACTTGGTGAAGATGATCGGCACGTCGGGGATCGCATCCTTGCCGGCGCTGGCGTCGAAGCCCGACTGGTGGAACTCCTTCGCATGCTCGTGGTAGTTCTTGCCCACGCACAGGATGTTCTTCGACGGCCGCGGGATCGGCGCCAGCAGGCGGACCCGGTCGAGGGCGATCTGGCCTCGGTCGGAGGACGAGGCCTTGCGCGCGGCCTCGACGGCCGGTTCGCCGGCGGCGATGAACGCGCCCATCTCGCGCGGCAGGGAGGGCGCCGCCACCGAAAGGTCGGTGACCCACTTCCATCCCGCGTCGAGCACGCCGACGCGGGTGCCGGCGGCATCTGAAAACGTGACCAGCTTCATCGTTGGATTTCCTTGTCAGTGATCGTGCCGGGGCCGGATCAGGCCGGGGCGCGCTCGTTCACGGCGCGCGCCCACAGGTAGACCGGGATGCCGGCGAGGAGCACGCCGACCGCGATCAGGCCGTTGAGCTTCGCGTAGTTGATGCCCGACCAGAGCATGTAGGCGCAGAACAGGCAGAACACGATGGGCACGATCGGGTACAGGTGCACCGAATACGAATTCACCGGCTTGCCCTCGCGCGCGCGGAAGATGAACAGCGCGATGCCGTTGAGCAGCATGAACGACCAGAACACCGGCGCGGTGTACTCGACCAGCACCTTGAAGCCGTCCTTCTGGATCGCTCCGAACACCACCAGCGCGAGCGCCAGCACGGTCTGCACCAGCAGCGCGTTGGCCGGCGTGTTGCGGCCTTCGTTCCAGCGGCCCATGAACGAGAAGATGCGGAAGTCGCGGCCCAGCGCATAGTTCGTGCGCGCGCCGGTGAAGATCGTCGCATTGAGCGTGGTGCCGATCTCGACCAGGATCACGATCGTGATGATCACCGCGCCCACCGTGCCGGCGACCGCCTTCATCATGTCGGTCCCCACGGCGCGGCTGGCCCGGATGCCGTCGATGCCGAGCACGTTGAGGTAGGCCAGGTTGAGCAGCAGGTAGATGACCGTCACCACCGCCAGGCCCATCAGGAACACGCGCACCATGTTGCGCTTCGCATCCTTCAGTTCGCCCGACAGGTAGACCGTCTCGTTCCAGCCACCGTAGGTGAGCATCACGAACACGAAGGCGAGGCCGAGCGCCGCGCCGGACGGATCGAACGGCTTGGACAGGGTCGGCACCGGGCCGGTCGGGGTCATGGTCAGGCCGACCACGATGATCACCGCGAACGCACAGACCAGCGTCACGGTCAGCACGTTCTGCAGCAGCGTGCTCTGCTTCGTGCCGAGGTAGTTGATGAACGACAGCACGACGATCAGGATCGCCGCCCACAGCGGCTCGCTGAGCGACCCGAAGTTGGCCCAGCCGAAGCCTTCGAAGGCGGAAAGCCGGGTCATGTACTGCGCGAACAGGAAGCCGATCGCCGCGATGATGCCGGCCTGGATCACGGTCAGACGCCCCCAGGCGAACAGGAAGCCGAGGCCCTTGCCGTAGGCGCGGGTCAGGAAGTTGTACTCGCCGCCGGCATCGGGATAGCGCCCGGCCAGTTCGGCGTAGCAGAGCACGCCGAGCAGCGAGACCACGCCGCCGATCAGCCACAACGCGATGTACCAGCTGGCGTCGGGCGAGTTGAGCGCGACCAGCCACGGCGTTCCGAAGATGCCCACGCCGATCACCATGCCGACCATCAGCGCGGTGGCATCGAAAACCGACAGGGACTGCCTGGGTGCTGCCGAGCCTTGCGACATGCCGTTCCTTCCGTCAGTGGGCGGGATCGCGCGGCTGCCGCGCGGCCCTGCCCGGGTGGTTTTTGGGGGGTGGGGGTGGCGCGATGGTATCGCCTTCGCCGCCCGGGCAGGAATGCCGGGCCGGCGCAGCCGGGGCCGGGATCGGGATCAGGGCTTCTTCGGCACGCGAACGACCGTCCATGGCGCGCTCTGCGGGGCGGCATTGTCGCCGTTCACCATGCGTACCGTGCCCTTGATCGCGTCGCCGGCCACGCGCCCGCTGTATTCGTGCCGGATGCGCACGCCACCGGCGTCGCCGATCACGGTGAAGGAGATTTCATCGCCGCGCAGCCGGGCATCGGTCAGCCAGTACGGTTCGTTGTCGATCCTCACGGAGCCGCTGATCACCTGGAACTGCTGGCGCAGCTCCATGGTGAACTCAGGCGCCCCCCTGCCCACCGCCTGCTTCCAGCTCCATTCGCCCTCGACCCGGGCCGGCACGATCCAGAGGTACACGCGGGTCCAGCTCCGGTCTGCACGGGCATCGGGCATCCACTCGGCCATGTCGAAGTCGTGCGATACCACCCGGGTGCCGGGCCGCAGGGCCAGGATGCGCGGACGAAGCTTCAGGTTGACCGCCGGCAGCAGGTACATCGTGAGCACCGTCGCCTTCGACAGGTCGGTCTCGAACAGGTCGCGCTGGTAGAACGTGGCCCGGTCGGACACGCCCTCCTTCTCGGCGTTGCGCAGCGACAGCTTCCAGCGCTCGGTGTTCAGTTCGACGCCGAAGCCCGTCGCACCGAACTGCTTCGCGGCAGTGATCACGATCCGGCCATCGCCCGAGCCGAGGTCGATCACGTAGTCCTTCGGGCCGACGCCGGCCATGCGCAGCATGCGGTCGACGGTCTCGTCGCTGGTCGGCACGAACGGCACGTCGAGCGGCCGGTCCATCGACTGCGCCAGCGCCGGCAGGGCCAGCGTGCCGCCACCGGCAAGTACCGTGCGCATCCAGCGCCGGCGTGCGAAGAATCGATCGTGGTCTGCAGCTGCTGGCATGCTTCCGGTCTCCTCGGGTTGCTCGCTGGGTGGCTTCATTGCCGGGTCGGTGCTTCGGTGCGGCGCGCGGTGGCATGGACGGATACGGACGACGCCGGCCCGGCGCCGGATGCGGCGGGACGCACCGCGTTGACCGTCCAGGTGCCCGTGAGCTGGCCAGCCACCGCGCGTCCGTCGAACGCGTGCCGCAGGCGGCCCCCCGGGCCGTCGACGATCGCGCTGAATGCCAGCCGGTCACCCGAGAGGGTCGGCTGCTCGAGCAGGCCGCGGCCGTTGCCGATGCGCAGGCTTCCAGCCAGTTCCTGGTGATTCTGCCGCAGGTCGAGCCGCCAGGTCTCTGCGCGCCCCGGGAGATCGAGCCGACCTTCCCAGGTGCCGTTGACGAAGGCCGGCACGATCCACAGGTAGAGCGTGCTGAACGGAGGTCCGAACGCCCGGTCGGCGATGTCGACCTTCACCGTCGCGTCGGGTTTCCAGTCGCCCAGCCCGAAATCGTGCGACACGATCCGGGTACCGGGCCGCAAGCGCATCAGCCGAGGCTGCAGTTCGCGCAGCAGGCGTGGCAGGAGGTACAGCGTGACGACCGTCGCCGGCGAGAGGTCGGTTTCGAACAGGTCCCGGCGCTCGAACAGCGCACGACCGGCGACGCCCAGCCGGCGCGCCTCGTCGATGCTCACCTGCACGAGGTCCGGGTCGAGTTCGACGCCGAGTCCGCGGGCGCCGCGGGTGCGTGCGGCCTCGATCACGACGCGGCCATCGCCGGACCCGAGGTCGATCAGGAAATCCTTCTCGCCGACCTGGGCGAGTTCGAGCATCGCCTTGACCACCGGCCAGGGCGTCGGCACGTAGGGCACGCCACCGGGCGACGGTGTCTCGGACGCCTGGGCGCGGGCGCTCCCGACCACCGCCGGCAGCGGCGCCAGGCCCAGCCATGCGACGGCGGCGCAGGCCGCAGCCGAGGCGAACCCTGTCCATCGACTGTCCCGCCGTCGCGCCGAGCGCCCTGCTGTCTCCACCCGCATTCCCGCCATGTCCTGCCATCCCCTCGCCGATGCATCGTGTCGATGCATCGGTGCCGCCGTGCATCCGGCGTGCCCTTCGCTGCCGTACGACCGACGGAAGTGTATGACGCGGGAACGGAAGTGGCAAAGCGGGGCCCGGAAAGGAAGAAGCCCGCCGAAGCGGGCTTCCCCTGTTGCCGGTGACGTCGCCTCGCGGCGGCGGTCAGGTGCCCTGCTTCACCTCGTTGCCGAGCACCGGATAGCGCACGTTCTCGACCATCTCCTGTACCGAACGGCCAGGCGGCGCGGTCAGCAGGGAGACGACGACCAGCGTCAGCATGCCGGCCGGCATGCCGAAGATGCCGGCGGAGATCGGCGCGATGCCGAACCAGAGGTCGATCTTGTAGCCGGTCATCGCAGTGAAGAACGGATACGTGGCGACCTGGTAGTACATGCAGACCGCCAGGCCGGTCAGCATGCCCGCGATCGCACCCGCCTTGTTCGCCCGCTTCCAGAACACCCCGAGCACGAGGGCCGGGAAGAAGGCAGACGCAGCCAGCGAGAACGCCGCCCCGACCAGGAACAGGATGTCCCCCGGGTTGAGCGATGTCACGTAGGCCGCGATGATCGCCACCACCAGCAGCAGCCCCTTGGCCATCATCAGGCGACGCTGGGTGGACGCGTTCGGGTCGATCATCTTGTAGTAGACGTCGTGCGAGAGCGCGTTGGCGATGGTCAGCAGCAGGCCGTCCGCCGTGGACAGCGCCGCGGCCAGGCCACCGGCCGCGACCAGCCCGGAGATCACGTACGGCAGGCCCACGATCTCGGGCGTCGCCAGCACGATCACGTCCTGCCCGAGGGTGATCTCGGCCAGTTGCACGATGCCGTCCATGTTGACGTCGACCACCGACAGCAGCCTCGGATCGACCTTGCTCCACGCCGCCACCCAGGCCGGCAGGTCGGAGAAACTGTCACCGACGAGCAGCGTGTAGATGTCGAACTTGGCCAGAACCGCCAGCGCCGGCGCGGTGAAGTAGAGCAGGAAGATGAAGAACAGCGACCAGAACACCGAACGGCGCGCCTCCTTCACCGACGGCGTCGTGTAGTAGCGCATCAGGATGTGCGGGAGGGCCGCAGTGCCAACCATCAGGCAGAACACCAGTGCGAGGAAGTTGAGCCGCGCGGTGTCGCGGGCCGCCTCGGTGGCGCCCGGGAACGGCGTCGCGTGCGGCCTGGGCGGTGCGGCACGTGCCGTGTTGGCGTTGCGCGCGGCCGTCCACGCGGTACGCGCAGCGGCAGCACTGGCCGGATAACCCGCGAGCGCCTTCTCTGCGGCCGCCACCGCCTCCGCCGGGGCGTTGGACGCCTTCAGCGCCTCGACCTTCTTCACCAGGTCGGCACGACCGGTCTCCCATGACCCCGGAAGGCCCTTGATCTGCGCGTCGAGTGCAGCCGCACGCTCGCGGAAGATGGCGCGCACCTCGAGCTCCTTCGGATCGGCGGTGAGCACCTTCTCGCGCTCGGTGACCTTCTCGAGCACCGTGCCGTAGACCACCTGCGGCACCGGGATGCCGGTGTGCTTGTAGGCCAGCATCATCACCGGGATCATGTAGGCGATGATCAGGATGATGTACTGCGCGACCTGGGTCCAGGTCACCGCGCGCATGCCGCCGAGGAACGAACAGACCAGGATGCCGAGCAGGCCGACGAACACGCCGACGCCGAACTCGAGGCCGGTGAAGCGGGCGGTGATCAGGCCGACGCCGTAGATCTGCGCCACGACATAGACGAAGGACGCGAGGATCGCCGCGAACACGCCGATCGTGCGCACGATGTTGCCGCCGTAGCGTTCGCCGAGGAAGTCGGGGATGGTGAACTGGCCGAACTTGCGCAGGTAGGGCGCAAGGAACAGCGCGACCAGCACGTAGCCGCCGGTCCAGCCCATGATGAACGCGAGCCCGTCGTAGCCCTGCAGGTACAGGCCGCCGGCCATGCCGATGAACGAGGCGGCGGACATCCAGTCGGAACCGGTGGCCATGCCGTTGAACACGGCAGGCACCCGCCGTCCGGCGACATAGTATTCGGACAGGTCGGTGGTGCGGCTCATGATGCCGATGCCGGCATACAGGCCGATGGTGGCCAGCAGGAACAGGTAGCCGAGCGTCTTGTTCGGGACGCCCATGAACTCGAGTATCGCGACGCCGACCAGGAAGACGAAGAAGCCCCCGGTGTAGAAGGTGTAGTACTTCGTCAGCTGCTGGGTGAATGTCTTCTGCGAGAAGGGAACGTCGCTCATTCTTCGTCTCCTTCCGACACGCCGTACTCCTTGTCGAGGCGGTTCATGTACCAGGCGTAGTAGCCGATGATCACCACGTACACGATCAGCGCGCCCTGGGCACCCATGTAGAAGCCGAGCGGGAAGCCGAAGATGACGATCTCGTTCAGTTCGCGCGCAAAGTAGCTGGCGACGAACGTGACGACGAACCAGATCGCCAGCAGGATCGCGGTGATCCTGAGGTTCCGGCTCCAGTATTCCTCATGACGCTGGGTGAGTTGCATGGTTTCCCCCTCCTGTGAACGACGAGTTGCCTTTTTCGGCTGTGCGAATGCGCGCACGCCACGCTGCCGGCGGCCGGATGCGCATTGTTGTTCCGGGCACCGGACGCTGCCGATGCGCCGGGAACCCACTGTTCCTCCAAGGCTGGCGTGCCCCCCGGGCACGAACAGCACCTGCTTCATCCGTCTTTCGCGGTGTTGCAGGGTCGCTTTATGAAGCCACGATTAGGAGGTTAACGAGTCCGCGCGGACATGCCAAGGCCTTTATGGCACTTTGTCTGACATAAATGACCGGCAGGCGACGTCACTGACGGGACATTTATGGCCACAGATGACCGATACCTCGTGCCCGCGCGGGCGGTCAGCCCGGAAGCGTTTCGCTCGCGATGCGCAGCACCAGATAGACCTTGGCGACGTAGCACATGATCCAGGCCATCACCACCAGCGCGAACGCGGCCAGGCCGATATGGGCATCGACGACGAACCTCGGGGTGACGAACCGCGTCGCCTTCGTGACCGGCGAGGTCATCACCGCGAGCACCCGGTAGAAGACATTCGTCTCCCGGGAAGGCCCCGCCAGCAGCGCCAGCACGCCCTGGCCGAGCAGCGCGAGCCCGGCGATCTCGGCGACCGCCTTGAGCACGACGACGACGTCGTACCAGACGGCCAGCGAACTCACCGGCCGCCCCCGCGTGCGCAGCGGCCCGGCATCAGCTGCCGTCGACCTTGATGCCTACCTGCTTGACGATCTTGGTCCAGCGGGCGATCTCGCTGCGCACCAGCTGGTCATGCTGTTCCGGCGTCGAGCCCACCGGCTCCGCGCCCTGGCTCGACAGCCGGTCACGCACCGTCGGATCCTGGATGGCCTTGACCAGCGCGCTGTTGATGGTCTTCACCACCATGGCAGGCACGTTCGCGGGTGCCAGCATGCCGAAGCCGGACGAGACTTCGTAGCCCGGGAAGCCCTGCTCGGCGATGGTCGGCACGTCGGGCAGCGCCCGCGACCGCTTGGCGCTCGTGACGCCCAGGGGCCGCAGCTTGCCGGCCTGCACATGCGACACGAACACCGGCATCGATGCCGCCATCAGCACCACGTAGCCACCGACGACGTCGGTGATCGCCTGGCCGGAACCCTTGTAGGGCACGTGCACATAGCTGCCGCCGTTCATCGAGCTCAGCAGTTCCATCGCGAGGTGTCCGACGGTACCGGCACCCGAAGAGGCATAGTTGAGCTTGCCCGGGTTCTTGCGCGCCAGCGCGACCAGGTCGCGCACGTTCTTCACCGGCAGCGACGGATGCGCGACGATCATCGTCGGCACGTCTGCGGCGACGCCGAGCATGGTGAAATCCTTGATGCTGTCGTACGGCAGCTTCGGCAGGATCGCCGCATTGAACACATGCGCCGAGGACACGAAGCCGACCACGTAGCCATCCGCCGGCGCCCGGGCCAGCACCTCGGTGCCGATCGTGCTGCCGGCACCGCCGCGATTCTCGATGACGAAGGTCTGCCCGAGGATTTCCTGCATGCGCGTGGCGACGCCGCGCGCGATGATGTCGGTGTTTCCGCCCGGCGGGAAAGGCACGATCATGCGGATCGGCTTGGCCGGGTAGGCCTGCGCCAGCAACTGGCCGGGCATCGCCGCCACGAGGGCCAGCGACAGCGCGGACATCGACAGCATGGCGGACTGCGCGCGTGGCGTACGGTGTTTCATGTGCTGCTCCTCCTGTGTGCCCTGAAACCTGCCGGCCGGGACGGGCAACGGACGCAGGGCGGTATGCGATGCGCGGCGGACTCTCGGTTCCATCCGCGATGAGGGCCTCTCGGCCGGCCGTGAGTTTACTTCACTTCACCGGCACGGCCGGGCCGAAATTCGCCGGCCGCACCACGCTCCGCGAAAGCACGACCTGCCCCGGCAGCAGCGCCGGCTTGTCGCTGCCCACCCGCACCGTCCCCGTCGCCTGGTCGCCGCGGGTCGCCGCGAGGATCTCGTGGCGCACCTGCTTGCCACCCACCTCCGCGTTGAAGATCACGTTGATGTCGTTGCCGACCATCTCGGCGAACGCCAGGGTCGCCGGCCGCCCGCCGAGCGTGACACTGCCGGTGAGCAGCTGGAAACGCTGCTCGAGGTCGAGTTCGACCGGCAGCACCTCTCCGCCGGCGACCGGCATCTTGCCCTGCCAGCGGCCGCCGCCCTGGCCGGGAATGATCCACATGTACACGTAGGCGAGGCCCGGCGTGCCGACCTTCTTCTCGGGCACGTCGAGCTTGATGCGATCATCGGGCAGCCAGTCTTCGAAGTGGTAATCATGGGTGACCACCCGCGACCCGGGCCGCAACTCGGCCAGCAGTTTGGGGCGGGCCATCATGTTCACTTCCGGCAGCAGGTACATGGTGACGACATCGGCCTTGGCCAGGTCGGTCTTGAAGATGTCGCGCTGGAAGAACTGGACACGGTCGGAGACCCCGGCCTGCTTCGCCGCGGCATTCGCATGGCGCACCAGCTCCGGATCGAGGTCGACGCCGAAGCCGCGGATGCCCATGCGCTGCGCGGCCGTGATGATGATGCGGCCATCGCCCGAGCCGAGGTCGACCACGAAATCCTTCACGCTGACGCGTCCCATGCGCAGCATCTCGTCGACCACCTTCTGGGGCGTCGGGACGTAGGGCGAGGAATCGAAGCGGACCACGAACGCCTCGCGCGCCGCGGGCTGCGCGAGCAGGGCCGGGGCCAGCGCGGCACAACCGGCGCCGGCACCCAGCGCCTGCAGCATCCTGCGGCGTCCCGCAGGGAAGACCGCCGAAGTCGGGGCGGACAGGGGATCGCAAGCGTTCATTTGTCGAGTCCGGTGGGTCGGAAGAAGGCCGTGGTGCGGGCACGTTCGGCCTGCCACGGGTAGGTGACTGCCTTGAGGTCCGGATCGTCGCGAAAGAGGACCCTCACGCTGCCGTCGATGCGGTCGCCGCGCACCTTGCCGGAAAACTCCTGCCGGGTGAGCCCGACCTTGTCCAGCGTGATGTCCATCGCGAAGGACAGGTCTTCGCCACGCAGCCTGACCTCGGTGAACACGCCGCGGCGGTTGCCGACCCGGCAGATGCCCTCGGCCATCTGGATCCGCTGCTCGAACATGGCCTCGTAGCGCTGCGCGCCGCCGGTGACCGGCAGCTCCCAGTTCCAGAAGCCCTGCACCCGTGCCGGGACGATCCAGACCAGCACGCGACCACCGTCGGTGTCGGTGAAGTCGGGCTCCCAGCCAGGCATCTCGAAGCCGTTCGACACCACGCGCGTGCCGGGCCGTGCCTCCGCAAGCAGCTTGGGCCGCAGCAGGCGCATCAGCTCCGGGAACAGCCACATCATGATCACCGTCACCTTGCTGATGTCGGCGTCGAACACGTTCCGGTGGAAGAACTCCGCGCGATCGGCAAGGCCCTGCGCCTTCGCGTTTGCCGTTGCCTCCGCGACCAGCGTCGGGTTGATGTCGACACCCCAGCCGCGGACCTTCGGGTTGGCCTTCAGCGCGCTGAGCACGATGCGCCCGTCGCCCGAACCGAGGTCCACGACCACATCGTCGTCGCGCAGCTGCGCCATCTTGACCATGCGATCGACGGTGAACTGCGGGCTGCCGACGAACAGCGAGAAACGCTCCTGTGCAGATGCGGTCGAGGGCAGCAATGCCGATCCGGCCAGCAGTGCCAGGCAGTCGCGACGCGACAGCGAAACGGGCGATCCGGCATCCGGCAACTGCCGGTGGCCGGGACGGGTGCCGAGGGGAGGAATCCGGAGGATGCGCATCGGTTACTTGAGGTCGATGCCGGTCGGGCGGAACCATCCGCTCTTGGCGACGCGGCGCGCGATCCACGGCAGTTCCATCGGCTTGGACTCGGCCATCGAGACCTTCACCGTGCCCTTGATCGTGTCCCCGTTCACCTTGCCGGAGAACTCGTGCTTGGTACGGCCGACGCCGGTCAGCGTCATGTCGAACACGAACGAGAGGTCCTCGCCACGCAGCTTCACTTCGGTCAGGCTTTCGCGGCGGTTGCCGACGCGGGCGAAGCCCTCGGCCTGCTGGAAGGCCTGGTTCATGATCACGTCATAGGTCTGGGTCGTGCCACCGAGCGGCAGGTCCCAGGTCCAGAAGCCCTGCACGCGCGCCGGAACGATCCACAACATGATCGGACTCGAACCTTCGCGGTCGATCTGGTCGGGCTGCCACAGCCCGAGGATGTTCTCGGTGCCGATCAGCTGCCCGTTGACGATCACCCGCGTGCCGGGCCTGGCCTCGGCGAGGATCTTCGGCTGCAGCAGGCGGGTCAGGTTGGCGAACAGCCACATGTTGATCACGCTCGCCTCGCGCAGGTCGACGTCGAACGCGTTGCGCTGGCTGAACTGCGCGCGGTCCGACACACCCTGCTTGGCCGCCTCTTCGGTGGCGGTCTTCACCAGCCATTCCTGCAGGTCGACGCCCCAGCCGCGCACCTTCGGGTTGCTCTTCACCGCGGCGATGATGATCTGCCCGTTGCCCGAGCCGAGGTCGGCGACCACGTCGCCGTCCTTCAGCGCGGCGAGCTTGATCATGCGGTTCACCGCGTCCTGGCTGCTCGGCCCGAACGGCGTGGCGTACTCCTGCGCATGCGCGGCCCGGATGGATCCGAATGCACCTGCGACCAGGCCGGCAGCGGCTGCCCCGGCGATGAAGCTGCGACGCGATTGCTGTTCCATGTGTTCTCCCTGAACCCTTGTTCCCTGTTGCCACGCCCGGCCCGATGCGGCGCCCGGCGTGGCGCTGTGTGCCCGCGGCCCGGCCCCCCGGCCCGCCGGCGTTCCCGGCTACTTCGTCTCGACCCCCGTCGGACGGAAGTAGGCGGTGCTGGTGGTGCGCCGTGCGACCCACGGCAGGTCGACATTCTTGCCATCGGGCATCGAGACCTTCACCGTGCCCTTGATCTGGTCGCCGTTGACCTTGCCGGCGAAATCGTGGCGGGTGAGGCCGACGCCATCGAGCGTCATCTCGACCGAGAACGAGAAGTCTTCCCCGCGCAGCCGGACGTTCTGCAGGATGCCGCGCCGGTTGCCGGCCCGGGTCACGCCCTCGGCCATCTGGAACCGCTGCTCGAGGATCGCATCATGGGTGAACGGGATGCCGTTCAGCGTGTACTGCCACGACCAGAAGCCCTCGACCCGGGCCGGAACGATCCAGAGGCCGACCGAGGAACCGGATTCCTTGTCCCACTCGTCGGCCTGCCACGACCCCATGTCGAACAGGTGGGTCAGCACGCGGGTGCCGGGCCGCGCCTCGGCGAGGATCTTCGGCCGCAGCAGGCGCATGAGTTCCGGGAACAGCCACATGTTGATCACGGTGACGTCGCGGATGTCTGCGTCGAACACGTTGCGATGGTAGAACTGCACGCGGTCGGCGACGCCCTGCTTCTTGGCCGCCTCGTTCGACTGGCGCACCAGCGTCTCGTTGATGTCGACGCCCCAGCCGCGCACCTTGGGATTGTCGCGCGCGGCGGTCAGCACGATGCGGCCATCACCCGAGCCCAGGTCGACCACCACGTCGTTGTCCTGGATGCGGGCGAGCTTGACCATCCGCTCGACCGTGGGCTGCGCGCTCGGCACGAAGAGCGAGAACCGTTCCTGCGCCTGGGCGCTCGCGGCACAGAAGAAAACCATCGAAGCGCCGACCAGCGCGCGGGTTGCGTACGTCATCGAAAAACCAGGGTTCATGTTCATCCTCGGGGAGCCTCTGCCAGTCCAGGAACGTGCTTCACTTGATGTTGACGCCGGTCGGCCGGAACCAGGACGCGGAGGTTCCGCGCCGCGCCACCCACGGCAGCTGCTGCGGCTTGCCATCGGCCGGCGTGACCGTGACCGAACCGCGGATCTCGTCGCCCTCGACCCTGCCGGCGAACGCATGGCGCGCCCGGCCGACCCCCTCGACAGTCACCTCGAGGGCAAACGAGATGTCCGCCCCCTGCAGGGCTGCCTCGGTCAGCGATTCGCGGCGGTTGCCGACACGTGCATGCCCTTCGATCCTCTGGAACTGCTGGCTCAGCAGCACGTCGTACTGACGGCCTTCGCCACCCAGCGGCAGTTGCCAGGACCAGGCACCTTCCACGCGCGCAGGCACGAACCAGACGAAGATCGGGCTCTGCGAGCCGTCGCCGCGATCGACCCGGTCGGGCTGCCAGTTGCCCATCATGTTCGCGTTGTCGATCAGCGCACCGTTGATGATCACCCGGGTACCGGGCCGAGCCTCGGCGAGGATCTTCGGCCGCAGCAGCTGGGTCAGGCTGCGGAACAGCCACATGTTGATCACCGTCACTTCGCGCAGGTCGACGTCGAACGCGTTGCGGTGGTAGAACTGCGCGCGGTCGGCCAGCCCTTCCTTCCTGGCCGTCTCGTTCGCCGCGGCGACCAGGTTGGCCTCGATGTCCACGCCCCAGCCGCGCACCTTCGGGTTGCTGCGTACCGCGGCCAGCACGATGCGTCCGTCGAACGAACCGAGGTCGACCACCACGTCGCCATCGCGCAGGTTCGCGACCTTCACCATCCGGTCGATGACGAACGGGCTGCTGCCGGCGGGAAACGACCATTGCTCCTGCGCGAATGCGAGGGCCGGCAGCAGCGCGCCGGCGATGAGCGCGGCGCAGGCGCGCCGCAGGATATTCAGACGCATGTAGCCTCCATCGTTACTTTGCGGCCAGCCCGGTGGGCTGGAAATAGGTAGTGCTGGTGCTCCTGGTTGCACGCCATGGCAGCTCGACCGTCTTGCCGCCATCCGCGGTGACGCGGGCGGTTCCCTCGATCGTGCCACCCTTCACCGTGCCCCTGAACTCGTGCATCACGGACACGCCCGGGTCGAGGGTCATGCGCAGCCCGAACGAGATCTGGTCCCCGCGCAGCCTGAGGTCGGAGAACGTGCCGCGTCGGTTGCCGACCCGGACGATGCCCTCGCCGACCTGGAACCGCTGCTCGACGATCGACGCATAGGCCATCGACTGGCCACCCACCGGCAGCGACCAGTTCCAGTAACCGTCGATCTTCGCCGGCACGATCCACAGGCTGATCCGTGCATCGGCACCGGCACCACCGAACTTGTCCGGCGCGAAGAAGGTGAGCTGCTCGTCGGGCTCCCAGGTGCCCAGGCCGAAATCGTGGCTGACGATGCGCGTGCCCGGCTGCAGTTCGTTCAGCAGCTTCGGGCGGAGCAGGCGCATCAGTTCCGGGAACAGGTACATGTTGACCACCGTCGCCTTGCGCAGGTCGGTGTCGAAGACGTTCTGGTGGATGAAGCTCACCCGGTCGCCGACACCGGATTTCTTCGCCAGCGACGAGGCCAGTTCGACCAGTTCCGGGTTGATCTCGACGCCGAAACCCCGTGCCCCATGGAGCCGGGCGGCGGTGGTCACGATCCGTCCGTCGCCCGAGCCGAGGTCGACGACCACGTCGGACTTGCCGACATTGGCCATCTTCGCCATCGCCTCGGCGACGCTCTGCGGGCTCGGCACGTAGAGCGAGAAGCGTTCCTGTGCCGCGGCCGGCGCAGCAACGGCGAGCAGCCCCGCCAGAACCGCGCCGCAGGCCGCGAACGCCGCGCGCCGGCGCTGCGGGACATGGCTTCGATCGGCCGTTGCAATGCCACTGACCCGCGCTGCGTTGCCGTTCCCCTGGTCGTCTGCCATTTCCGCTCTGCTTCCCGTACTCTCGTCGTCGTTTCGTCGTGTCGCGTGGTCGAAGTCTTCGGTCCCGGGCAGCATGCCCCGCCGTGCGCGGAGCGCAGTTTGCCTGCAACCGCGCAGAAAGTCAGTCCGTCGAACGTGCGTGCGAGGGCCTCGCGCCAGACGTGACATCCGGCCGACGCAGTGCATGCGGTCCGGTTTCCGGCCTGACGGATGCCGTGCTCATCGGGAGGCGGTCCTGCGCGCCTGCCAGCGCGCCTCGACACCGCGGTCGTTGCGTGCGATGCCGGACATCGACTCGCCGTCGACCCGGCCTTCGAACTGCCAGGGAGCGGCCGGCGGCGCGCCGGCGCGGACCGGCAGTGAGACGGTGAGACGCACCCTGTCACC
>JAIENF010000279.1 GCA_019751575.1 Burkholderiales bacterium | reverse complement strand
CGGTGCTCGAGCGTGTGGTGGGTGCCGCGATCGCGCTGTTCCCGTCGTTCTCGCGGCTGCGCCTGCTGCGGCTGTGGGGCGGCATCATGGACATGAGCATGGACGGCAGCCCGATCATCGGCAAGACCCCGATCGACAACTTCTACGTGAACTGCGGCTGGTGCTATGGCGGCTTCAAGGCCACGCCCGGCTCCGGCTGGTGCTTCGCGCACACCATCGCCCAGGACCGCCCGCACGAGATCAACGCCGCCTTCACCCTCGACCGCTACTCGCTCGGGCATGCGATCGACGAGCGCGGTGCCGGGCCCGCCCCATGGATGCACTGATGCCGCGATGCTGCTGATCGCCTGCCCGTACTGCGGCCCGCGCGACCAGGTCGAGTATTCCTATGGCGGCGACGCGAACGTGCGCCGTCCGGCGGATCCGTCCGCCAGCACCGACGCCGAGTGGAGCGCGTACCTGAACGAACGCGGAAACCCGGCCGGCGAGCACGACGAGCTCTGGCAGCACGCGATGGGCTGCCGGCGCTGGATCGCGGTCCGGCGCAATACGCTGACCCACGAAGTGGTGTCGGCCCGGACACTGAAGCCGGTGGCATCGACATGAGCAATGGCGGATCGTCGAACCGGTTGCGCGTCGCCGACCTCGGCCGCATCGACCGCACGCGTCCCCTGTCGTTCACCTTCAACGGCACCCGCTACGCCGGCTTCGAAGGCGACACCCTCGCCTCCGCCCTGCTCGCCAACGGCGTGCGGCTGGTCGGGCGCAGCGCCAGGTACCACCGGTGCCGGGGCATCGTCTCGGCCGGCGCGGAAGAACCCAATGCGCTGGTACAGCTCGAGGCAGCCGCGCGCACCGAACCCAACCAGCGCGCGACGCAGGTGCTGCTGTACGACGGGCTGGTCGCATCGAGCCAGAACTGCTGGCCGTCGGTCGGCTTCGACATCGGTGCAGTGAACGAAACGCTGTCGCGCGTGCTGCCGGCCGGCTTCCAGTACAAGACCTTCATGTGGCCGGCCTCGGGCTGGATGACCTACGAGCGGTTCATCCGTCGTGCGGCGTGCCTCGGCCGCGCCCCGAAGGTCGCGGACCCGGATCGCTACGCGCACCGGCATGCACACTGCGACGTCCTCGTGTGCGGCGCGGGTCCTGCCGGGTTGGCTGCGGCACTCGCGGCCGCCCGCGGCGGCGCGCGCGTGATCCTCGCCGACGAAGGCCGAGAGGTCGGCGGCTCGCTGCTCGGCGAGCGCGCGCAGGTCAATCGCGACGACGCGACCCGGTGGGTGCAGGAAGTCGCCACGGAACTGAAGTCGACACCGGGCGTGCGCGTGCTGCTGCGCAGCCAGGTCGCCGCGCTCTGGGACCACAACATTGCGACCGTGGTCGAACAGGTCGGCAGTGGCGGGCCGGTGGCGGCGCACCTGCCGCGGCAGCGGCTGTGGAAGATCCGGGCGCGCGAGATCGTCGTCGCCACCGGCGCGATCGAACGTTCGATCGCCTTCGGCGACAACGACCTGCCCGGGGTGATGCTGGCCGGCAGTGCGCGCACCTACCTCAACCGCCATGGCGTGCAGCCCGGCCGGCGCGCCGTGGTGTTCACCAACAACGACTCGGCCTACCACGCGGCGCTCGACCTGCACCGTTCCGGCGTCGAGGTCAGCGCGATCATCGACGCAAGGCCGGAGCCCTCGGGCAGCGCCTTCGAGGCCGCGATCGCCGCAGGCATCAAGGTGCATGCAGGCCACGGCGTATTGCGCGTGCTCGGCGGCAGCACCGTGCGTGCCGCGCTGGTCGCACCGATCGACGCATCGGGGCGCGCCGCAAACGATGCCCGCGGCAGCGCGTTCCCGGTCGAAGGCGACACCCTGCTCGTGTCCGGCGGCTGGAACCCGGCGGTGCACCTGTGGTCGCAGGCGCGCGGCAAGCTGAAGTTCGACGAGGCACTGGCCACCTTCGTGCCCGACACCGCGAACCGCCCCCCGCCACACATCCGCTGCGTCGGCAGTGCCGCCGGCGCATTCCAGCTCGCCGACTGCGTGGTGCAGGGCCTCGCTGCCGGCCGCGCGGCCGCGAGCGATGCCGGCCTTGGCCGCAGCCCGACGATGTTCCCGCCGCTCATCGAGCGCGAGACCGGCTGCCCGCCGCTTCCGGTGTGGCAGGTCGACTATCCCGAGGCCCATCGCTACAAGCGCTTCCTGGACCTGCAGAACGACGTGACGGTCGCCGATGTCGAGCTCGCCGCGCGCGAAGGCTACCGCTCGGTCGAACACCTGAAGCGCTACACCACGCTCGGCATGGGCACCGACCAGGGCAAGCTGTCGAACATCAGCGGGCTGGCCATCCTCGCCGGTGCGATCGACACGCCGATCGCGCAGGTCGGAACCACCACCTTCCGACCGCCCTGGACGCCGGTGACGCTTGGCGCGATCGCCGGGCCCGTGACCGGCATCGCGGTCGATCCGCTGCGCAGGACCCCGATGGACGGCTGGCATGCGGCCAATGGCGCCGTGTTCATCAACACCGGCCTGTGGCGGCGCGCACAGTTATACCGCCGGGGCCGCGAAAGCGACCTCGATGCCGTGAACCGCGAGGTGCGCGCGGTACGCGGCGGCGTCGGCCTGGTCGATATCAGCACGCTCGGGAAGATCGACCTGAAGGGCCGCGACTGCGCCGAGTTCCTGCAACGCGTGTACATCAACAACTTCGCAACGCTTGCCATCGGCCGCTGCCGCCATGGCGTGATGCTGCGCGAGGACGGCATGGTGTTCGACGACGGCACCGTGACCCGCCTGGGCGAGTGCCACTACCTGATGACCACCACCACCGCGAACGCAGCGGCGGTGCTGTCGCGGCTCGAGTACCTGCTGCAGGTGGAATGGCCCGACCTCGATGTGTACCTGACCTCGGTCACCGAACACTGGGCCGCGATGGCACTGGCCGGGCCGCGCTCGCGCGCGGTGCTGCAGAAGGTCGTCGACATCGATGTGTCCGACGCGGGATTGGCATACATGGCGTACTGCGAATGCCAGGTCGCCGGCGTACCCGCGCGCGTGTTCCGGATCAGCTTCTCCGGCGAACGGTCGTACGAGATCAACGTGCCGGCCGGCCATGGCCGCGCCGTGTGGGAAGCGATGATGGCGGCCGGCGCCCCCGAAGGACTGATCGCCTACGGCACCGAAGCAATGGGCGTGATGCGCATAGAGAAGGGGCATTTCGTGGTCGGGCCCGAAGCCGACGGTCGCACCACGCCCGACGACCTCGGCCTGCACCGGATGGTCCGCAAGGACGGCGACTTCATCGGCCGCCGCTCGCTGTCGAAGCCGGGCCTGGCCGCCGAGGACCGTCCGCAAATGGTCGGCCTGGTGCCGGTGCATGCCCGCGAGCCGATCCCGCGCGGCTCGATGCTGGTGGTCGAACCGCGGCAGGTCACGCCGTATCCGATGGAAGGCTTCGTCGCCTCGACCTGCTTCAGCCCGACCGTCGGCTGCTCGATCGCGCTGGCGCTGGTCAGCCGCGGCCACCTGCGCAAGGGGCAGCGCCTCTGGGCGATGTCGCCGTTGATGCGGATGAGCATCGAAGTGGAAGTGGTCGATCCGGTCTTCGTCGACCCGGCCGGAGACCGCCTGCGTGGATGAGACAGGAATCCTTAACGCGTCCCGGGCGTCCGCGTTCGCCGCGGTACTGGCGGATCACGCAGCGGCCGGCGCGGACCGCATCGCAGGCGGGGACGGCAGCAATGCACGAGTGGTCCTGACGCCCATCGAGGGCCGCGCGGTGCTCAACCTGCGCACCGTGCCGCAGCCGGTAAGCGCCCCCTTCACCACCGCCCTCGGCCTGAAACTGCCGACGGTGTCCTGGCGCAGCGCCGCGGATGCCGACGGGCGCGTGCACGCACTTTGGACGGGGCCCGGCGACTGGCTGGTCACTTGTACCGAGGCCGATCGCCCGCTCCTCGAGACGCGGCTGCGCGCCGCACTCGAGGGCATGACCGGCGCGCTGACCGATGTCGGCCATGGTTTCGCGGTGCTAAACCTGTCCGGCCCGGCGGCGGTCGACGTGCTGGCACAGGGCTGCGGGATCGACCTCGATCCGGCGGTGTTCACCGACGGGGCGTGCGCGATGACGGCGATGGCGCGGATGCAGGTGGTGATCCACCGGCTGCCACGGGGCGGTGGCTACGATGTGTACGTGGCGCGCAGCTTCGCGGAAAGCCTGTGGCACTTCGTGACGGTGGCGGCGCTCGAGTTCGGGTATCGGGTCGGGGGGTGAGCACACCGTCGGGGGGTCACTCGGCTCCCGTCACTCCACCCGCCGCCGTATCTCCCGGATCACGGCTCCGTTGTCGAGTTCCGCCTCGCCGTGGTCGATGCAGCCCTGCATCAGCCCGGCATAGGTCTCGCCGAGCGGCAACCGCTGGCCGAGCCGCTTCGCCTGCTCGAGCATCAGCGAGAAATCCTTCATCGACTGGTTCACCTTGCCGTGCGGCGTGAAGTCGGCGGCGATCATCTTCGCGCCCTTGACGTCCATGATCTGCGAATAGGCGGCCGAGTCGCGCGCGACCGCCAGGAAGGCGGTCGGGTCGAGGCCCATGCGTTCGGCGAAGACCAGGCCTTCGGCCAGTGCCGCGCGGTTGACGCCGAGCATCAGGTTGATCGCGAGTTTCGCACGGCCCCCGTCGCCCGGCTTTCCGACGCGATGCCGCTTCGGCACCATCGCATCGAGCACCGGTGTGACGCGCGCGACGTCTGCATCGCCGCCGGCGACCAGGCCGAGGCCGTCGCCGCGCACGAACTGCTGGCTGGTGCCGGATACCGGCACTTCGACGAAGGCGATGCGTTCGCGCGGCAGGCGCCCGGCCAGCGCGGAGATCGCGTCCGGATCGCAGGTGCTGATGCAGATCACCGCCAGCGGCGGGCGCTCGCGTTCGGTGCCCGTGTCACGGGAATCGGCGAGCCCGCCGGCTCCTTCCAGCACCTGCTCGACCTGCTGGGTGTTGAACACCGCCACCACGCAGCAATCGCAGCGCTCGGCGACATCGGCGATGGAACGGGCCCGCTGCTCGGCCGGCAAGCCCAGCCGCTCGGCGGCGCCGGCATCGACGTCGTATCCGAGGACGGTAAAGCCGGCGGAGGTCAGGCGGGCGGCCGCGGCCGAACCCATCAGGCCGAGCCCGATCACGCCGATGGTGCTGCCCGGGGGCGTCGTGATGCGGGGTGGTTTCATGTCTGCTCCGGCGGCGGATCGCGGGTGTCGCGAGAAGCGCGGATTATAGGCGTTGCCGGCGGATGCCCGATTGGCTAGGATCGCCGGCCGCCGAACGACCGTGTCGCAAGAACATGTCCGGCAGCGATCGATCACGCCAGGCTCATCCAGCCAACCCAGAGGAATCCCGCCCATGTCGTCCCTGATCCCGACCCGCTTCGGCGGAGCACTGCTGGCCACCACCCTCGCCGCCCTGCCGCTCACCGCGACCGTGCAGGCCCAGCCCTATCCGAGCCGCCCGATCACCATGATCGTGCCGGTGCAGGCCGGCAGCGGCGCCGATGCGATCCTGCGTATCGTCGCGCAGCGGATGAGCGAGAACATGAAGCAGCCGATCGTGCTCGAGAACGTGCCCGGCGCCGCCGGCGTGATCGGCGCGGAACGCGCGGCACGCGCACCGGCCGACGGCTACACGATCTTCGGCAGCAACGACGGTACGCTGAACATGACGCCGCACCTGCGCAAGAAGGTCAACTACGACACGCTCGAGAGCTTCGAGCCGGTCAGCCTGCTCGCGAACATCACCTGGGTGCTGATCGCCAATCCCAGCCTGCCGGCGAAGACGGTGAAGGACCTGATCGCGCTGGCCAAGGCCAACCCGGGCAAGATCGACTACGCCTCCGGCGGCGTCGGCAGCCCGCAGCACATCGCGATGGAACTCTTTGCGCTGCAGGCCGGCGTGAAGATGAACCACGTACCGTACAAGGGCGCGACCCAGGCGGCGTCCGACGTGGTGAGTGGCCACGTGCCGACCATGTTCACCGCGCTGTCGATCGTGCTGTCGCAGATCCAGGCCGGAAAGGTGCGTGCGCTCGCGGTCGGTGGTTCGAAACGGTTCCCGCAGATCCCGAACGTGCCCACCGCATCTGAATCGGGACTGCCGGGCTTCGAGTTCGTGACCTGGGCCGGCTTGTACATGCCGCGCGGCACGCCGAAGGCGGTGATCGACCGGCTGGCGGCCGAGGCGGCGAAGGCGATGGCCGATGCGGACGTGCGCGAGAAGCTGACCGCGCTGGGCCTCGAGCCGGTCGGTTCAACGCCGGAGGAGCTCCGCAAGATCACCCGCCAGGGCTTCGAGCGGATGGGCAAGACGATCCGCGCGGCGGGCATCCAGCCCGAGTGATCAGCGGGCGCGCGGTGCGGCCTTTTTCCGGGGCACGGCCGCGCGTCCTTCCAGCGCCCTGATCGCGGCATCGCGCAGCGCGAGCGAGTTCTCGCGCGCGATGCGCTCGGCGGCGTCACCATCGCCGGCGTCGATCGCCTGGATCAGGCCGTGCCAGGCTGCCGCCGAATCGCGGCGGCGTCTGGCATCCTGCAGGCCGAGCCGGGTGTAGCGCGCGGTCTGCATCGACAGCGACTCGAGCATCGAGCGCAGCCATGGATTGGCCACGGAGGCGGTGAAGGCCGCGTTCACCGCCAGCGCGGCATCGACATAGCCGTCGGCCTCGCCGTCGCCACGCAAGGTCGCACGCGCCGTCGCGCGCACCATCGCACGCAGGGCCGCGATCTTCGGCTTCAGCTCCCGGGCGAACGCCTGGTGGCCGGCATCCTCGGCGATCCAGCGCGCGCGCAGGCCGACCAGTGCCGCGCGCACCTGGTACAGCTCGGTCACCTCGCGCACCGACACTTCGCGCACCACCGCGCCGCGGTAGGGTGCGATGGTCACCAGCCCCTGTCGTTCCAGTGCCCGCAGCGCGTCGCGCACCGGGCCATGGCTGACGCCGAACTCGGCGGCGATGCTGGCCTCGACCAGCCTCTGGCCGGGGGCCAGTGCGCCGTCGACGATGCGCGTGGCCAGCGCGCGCGCGATCCTGTCGGGCATGGTCGAACCGAGGCCGGCCGCCGCGCCGGCGGGCGCCTGCTGCGGGTTCGATCGGGCGGCCATGCGGCGGATTCTAGCCGCGCTCCGGCAGGAAGGGCGACCTTGCAGATTATTGATAATCGACAATACAATGGCCCGCATACGGATACCGAAGGAGGACAGCCATGACCCCGCCCGCCACGCTGGACACCGCCGCCAAGGCCGACAGCGGCTTCCACCCCGCCCTGCAGGTGCAGGTCGTGCCGACCGGCAAGGGCATCGGCGCCGACATCATCGGTCCGAACCTCTCGACCGAACTGTCCGACGCCACCGTGGAAGCCATCCGCGACGCATGGCTCGACCACAAGGTGCTGCGCTTCCGCGGCCAGGACATGTCCAAGGACGACCTGCTCGCGTTCAGCCGCCGTTTCGGCACGCTCGACAAGGCGCCGATCAACACGCGCGGCAAGAACTGGATCGACGGCTATCCGGAACTGGCCGTGATGTCGAACATCAAGGTCGACGGCGAAGTGATCGGCAGCCTCGGCTACGGCGAGGCGGTCTGGCATACCGACATGTCCTACCAGGAGATCACCCCGTCGGCGGCGCTGCTCTATGCGGTTGAACTGCCCTCGAAGGGTGGCGAGACCGGCTTCATCGACATGTACGCGGCCTACGAGACGCTGCCCGCAGACCTGAAGGCCGCGGTCGAGGGCCGGCAGATCAAGCATGATGCCAGCCACAACAGCGCCGGCGAACTGCGCAAGGGCTTCAAGCCGGTCACCGACCCGCGCGAGGCCCCGGGCGCGATCCACCCGATCGTGGTCCGCCATCCCGAGACCGGCCGCCGCGCGCTGTTCCTCGGCCGCCGGCCGAACGGCTACGTGATGGGCCTGCCGCTGGACGAGAGCGAGGCGCTGCTCGACCGCCTGTGGGCGCATGCCACGCAGGTTCCCTACTGCTGGTTCCAGGAATGGCAGGTCGGCGACCTCGTGATGTGGGACAACCGCTGCACGATGCACAAGCGCAACGCGTTCGACGCGAACGAGCGGCGCTTCCTGCTGCGCACGACGATCAAGGCCGGGCGCCCGTCGGCCTGAATCCCCGTCCGCGTCGCGGACCCTGCCGGCACCGGACGCCGGCAGGGTCCTCGCGTCCGTGCGAACATCCGCATTGACGGGCGCAGACTGCCCGCGCGCGTGAACGTCCCGCAGAGGCCGCACGTCCAACAGGAACAGTCGAGGAGATTCAATTGACGCGTATCGCAGAGATCCGCACGCACCCGCTGTCGGTGCCCCTGGCGGAGACCCTCTACACCGCGCATGAATGCCACCAGAAGGCGCACCTGATCGTCGTCGAGGTACGCACCGACGATGGCCTGGTCGGCACCGCCGAGATCCACGCGACGCCGATGCCGGCGGGCTGCGACTGGGTCGGCCGGTTCGCGACGCTGCTTCAGGGGCGCGATGCGCTGGCCACCACCGACAACTGGGAATTCCTGTTCTCCCTGACCTCGCCGCGTCCGGGAGGGATGTTCGCCCGGGACGGCCTGCCCTCGCCGCTCGCCCGCTCGGCGCGCGCGAACGTGATGGCCGCGATCGGCGGCATCGACCTCGCGCTCTGGGACATCCGCGGCAAGGCGGCCGGGCTGCCGGTGTGGCGCCTGCTCGGCGGCAGCGGCGCGCCGGTGCGCAGCTACGCCACCGGCGGCTTCTACCGGGAAGGTGCACCGCTGGATGCCTGTGCGCATGAACTCGCCGGATTCGTCGAGGCCGGCTACCGCGCGGTGAAGCTGAAGACCGGCGGGCTGTCGATCGATGAGGAAGTCGAGCGCATCCGTGCCACGCGCGCGGCGATCGGCGCGGACGTGCTGCTGATGCTCGACATGAACGCCGCGTTCTCGCTGGAGGACTGCATCCGCTTCGCGCGTGCGGTGGAACCGTTCGACATCTTCTGGCTGGAAGAACCGCTGCACTGGCACCTGAGTCCGACCGACTTCGCGGTGCTCGCGCGCTCGACGCATATCCCGATCGGCCATGGCGAGCGCGAGCTCACCCGGCACACGGTGCGCGACTTCATCGAGCACGGTGGCATCCGCTACGTGCAGTTCGATGCGACCCGCGCCGGCGGCATGACCGAGGCGGTGCGCATCGCGCACCTGGCCGAGCAGCATGGCGTGTCGATCGCGCCGCACCTGGCGCCGGAGATCCACTCGCACCTGGTCGCGGCCTTCCGCACCGCGTCTTTCGGGGTCGAAACGATGGGCGGATCGGACCGCAACCCGCTGTCCTACGGGTTGTACCAGCAGCGCATGCAGATGCGCGACGGGATGGTCGACATCCCGCAGGGCCCGGGCTGGGGTGCCGAGGTCGACTGGGACTTCATTGGAAAGCATCGCGCATGAAGCACAACGCAATCGTTTCGGCCGCCGCGCTCGCGGCGCTCGCCAGCCTGTCGCTGCACTCCCTGCCCGCCGTCGCCCAGGCCTGGCCGGCGAAGCCGATCCGCGTGATCGTGCCCTGGCCCGGTGGCGGGTCGAACGACGCGGCCGCGCGCCCGGTCGCGCAGAAGATGAGCGAGGCACTCGGCGTGCCGATGGTGATCGAGAACCGTGCCGGTGCCGCCGGCACCATCGGTGCCGAGCTGGTCGCGCGCGCGCCCGGCGACGGCTATACCCTGATGGTGCATTCGGCCACCCATGTGTCGAACGCCAGCACCTACAAGACGCTGTCCTACCGCACGTTCGAGGACTTCACGCCGATCGGCTTCATCTCCGGCCAGCCGTGGGTGCTGGTGGTGCATCCGTCGCTGCCGGTGAAGACCGCGCGCGACTTCATCACGCTCGCCCGCTCGCAGCCGGGGCAGATCAGCTATGCCTCTTCGGGCAACGGCAGCTCGCCGCATTTCGGGATGGAAGCCTTCGCCACCGCGGCGAAGATCCGGCTGATGCATGTGCCCTACCGCGGCGGCCCGCAGTCGATGGCCTCGCTGCTCGGCGGAGAGACCTTCGCATCGACGGCGACGCTGCCCAATGCGATCGGGCAGATCAAGGGCAACAGGCTGAAGGCATTGGGCGTGTCCACCCTGACCCGCCAGTCGACGATGCCCGACGTGCCGCCGCTGGCCGAGTCCGCCGGGCTGCCCGGCTTCGAGATGAATCCCTGGATCGCGATGCTCGGGCCTGCGAACATGCCGCGCCCGATCGTCGACCGACTGGCCACGGAACTGATGCGCGCGGTGAAGGATCCTGACGTGCGCCGTGCGCTGGAGTCGCAGGGCGTCGCGCCCTGGGTGGGCGGGCCGGAGGAACTGGCCGCTCGCATGCGCAAGGACTTCGAGCGCTATGCGGCGCTGGTCAAATCGATCGGCCTGCAGGCCCAGTGACAACGCGGAGCGAACCATGAGCATCCAGTCCATCGAGGTCAACCTGGTCGGCGTTCCGCTGGTCGAGGCATTCAAGACCGCACACAGCGTGAAGGACATCCAGCGCAGCGTGGTCGTGGTCGTGCGCGATGCCGATGGCGCCACCGGCATCGGCAACATCGACCCCTCGCCCGGCTATTCGAAGGAATCGGTCGCCGACCACTTCCGGATGCTGCGCGACCATTTCGCGCCGGCGATGATCGGCGCACCGGCCAGCAACATCCACGCGATGATGGCCACGCTGGACAGCATCGACCCGGCGTTCTTCGATGCCAAGGCGGCGCTCGAGATGGCCTGCCTGGACCTGACCGCGCGCCGCGCGGGCATCAGCATGGCCACCCTGCTCGGCGGCGCGGTGGTGCGCGAGATCCGCTTCAACGCCTGGGTCGGCATGCTGGCACCGGACGAGGCCGCACGGCAGGCCGCTGGCTGGAAGGCGAAGGGCTTCCGCTCGTGCAAGGTCAAGGTCGGCGGCGAGGTGAAGACGGACATCGACCGGGTACTCGCGGTGCGCGAGGCGGTCGGCGCGGATTTCGCGATCCGTGCCGATGCGAACGAAGGTTTCTCCGAAGCCGATGCGATCGCGTTCATCACCGGCACCAGCCGCGCACGACTGCAGCTGGTCGAGCAGCCCGTGGCCTGGGACGACCTGCCGGCGATGACCCGCATCCGGCGCCATGCGCAGGGCGTGGACGTGCCGCTGATGGCCGACGAGTCGGTACTCGACCATGCCAGCCTGATCGGCATCCTGCGCGCCGATGCGGCGGACATCGTCAAGGTCAAGGTGATGAAGCAGGGCGGCCTGCTCGGCACGCGGCGGATGATCGCCACCGCGGAAGCGGCCGGCGTACGCTGCGTGATCGGCCACGGCTTCGGGCTGGGCATCAACACGATGGCCGAGATCATCGTCGCATCGACCTCGACCAACGTGATCGAGGGCGTCGAATGCGTCGGCCCGCTCAAGACCCGCGACGACATCGTGGTCGACAAGCTCGACCTGTCGCGCGGCGTGCTGCCGGTCGGCGGCGCACCCGGCCTGGGCGTCGACATCGACCCGGCGAAACTCGAACGTTACCGGCTCGATTCGGCCTCGATAGGCTGAGCGGGCCTTCCAGGAGGAGCAAGCATGCACACGATCCGCCGCAGACCCCTGCAGGCCGCAGGCATCGCACTGGCCACGGCCTGCACCCTGGCCACGGCCCCGGCGTTCGCACAGGCCTGGCCCGCCAAGCCGGTACGCATCATCGTCGCCTTCCCGCCGGGCGGCATCTCCGACTTCGCCGCACGTGCGATCGCGCCCGGCCTGAGCGACGCCTTCAAGCAGACGGTGGTGGTCGAGAATCGCGGCGGCGCCGCCGGTGCGATCGGCACCGAGGTGGTGGCCAAGTCCGCGCCCGATGGCTACACCCTGCTCGCACACACGGTGACCTTCACCGTCGGCCCGCACATGACGCCCAATCCGCCCGCCGATCCACTGCGCGAGGTGATGGCGGTGACCCAGGTGATCGATGCGCCGAACATCCTGGTGGTCACGCCATCGATACCGGTGAAGACGGTGAAGGAACTGGTCGCGCTGGCGTCCAAGCGCAAGGGCGAGCTCAGCTTCGCCTCGTCCGGCTTCGGCTCGGGCACCCACCTGTCGGGCGAGCTGTTCAAGCTGCTGGCCAAGCTCGACATGGTCCACGTCGCCTACAAGGGCGGCGGCCCCGCGGTCGCCGACCTGCTCGGCGGCCATGTGCCGATGATGTTCTCCACGCTGCCGTCGGTGACTTCCCATGTGCAGTCCGGCCGGCTACGCGCGCTGGCGGTGACCGGGGCGAAGCGCTTCCCCAGCGTGCCGGACGTACCGACGATGATCGAGGCCGGCATCGCCGGCTATTCGTTCAGCGGCTGGAGCGGCATCTTCGCGCCGGTGGGAACGCCACGCGAGATCGCGGTGCGCTTCGCCGACGAGACCGCGAAGGTGCTGCGCGCGCCGGGCTTCCGCGACAAGCTGCTGGTCCAGGGCGCCGACGCGGTCGGCAGCACGCCCGACGAGTTCGCGGCCTTCGTGCGCTCCGAGTACGCGCGCTGGGGACAGCTGGTCAGGCAGAGCGGCATCAAGGCGCAGTGAAGCGCCGGGTAGAAACAACGAACCGAGGCAACACGACATGAGCGCTGCACCGACGGGCACCGCCCGAACCCTGTTCCGCAAGCTGTGGGACAACCACCATGTCGTCACCGACGAGGGCGAGTCGCTGCTCTACATCGACCGCGCGCTGGCGCAGGAGAACACCTACCACGCGTTCGTCGCGCTGGAAGCGCAGGGGCGACAGGTGATGCGTCCGGACCAGATATACGCCTTCACCGACCACTACGTGCCGACCACCGGCCGCGCGCAGGGGCTGGCCGGCATCCCGGTCGCCGAGATCCGCAACATGGTGGTGCAGCTGCAGGACTTCGCGCGCAAGTACGGCATCAACCTCTACGGCATCGACCATGCCCAGCAGGGCATCATGCATATCGTGCCGCCCGAGCTGGGCATCGTGCAGCCGGGGCTGGCGCTGATCGGAAACGACTCGCACACCTCGACGCATGGCGCGTTCGGCTGCCTCTCCTACGGTGTCGGCGCATCCGAGTTCGCGCATGTGATGGCCACCCAGACGCTGTGGCAGACCCTGCCCTCGACGCTGCGCATCCGTGTCGATGGCCGGCTCGGCTTCGGCGTGACGGCCAAGGACCTGATCCTCGCGATCATCGCCACCATCGGCGCCGATGGCGCCACCGACCATGCGATCGAGTATGCCGGCAGCGCGATCCAGGCCCTGTCGATGGAAGCGCGGATGACCGTGTGCAACATGTCGATCGAGGCCGGTGGCCGCGCCGGCATGGTCGCGCCGGACGACACCACCTTCGCCTACCTCGAAGGGCGCGAGTACGCGCCGAAGGGAGCGGCCTGGGAGCGGGCGCTCGATTTCTGGCGCACGCTGCCTGGCGACGCCGGTGCCTCGTTCGACCGCGAGGTGGTGCTCGATGGCTCGCTGATCGCACCGACGGTGACCTGGGGCGTGTCGCCCGCGCATGCGCTGCCGATCGACACCGCGGTGCCGGATCCGGCACAGGCGGGCAACGACAAGCAGCGCGGCGAGTGGGCGAGCGCGATCGAGTACATGGGACTGCAGGCCGGCATGGCGCTGTCCGACATCAAGGTCGACCGGGTGTTCATCGGCTCCTGCACCAATGCGCGCATCGAAGACCTGCGCGCGGCGGCCGAGGTCGCGCAGATGGGCAAGGCGCGGGTGCCCACCTGGGTGGTACCCGGATCGCAGACGGTGCGCCGGCAGGCCGAGGCCGAGGGCCTCGACCGCATCTTCATCGACGCCGGCTTCGAGTGGCGCGACCCGGGCTGCTCGCTGTGCACCGCGATCAACGGCGACCAGCTCGAGCCGGGCGAGCGCTGCGTGTCGACCTCCAACCGCAACTTCCGCAATCGCCAGGGGCCGGGCGGGCGCACCCATCTCGCCAGCCCCGCAATGGCCGCCGCCGCCGCGATCAACGGGCGACTGGTCGACGTGCGTACCCTGATCGGCTGAGGACAGACAGATGCAACCCTTCACCACGCTAGAGGGCGTCGCCGCCCCGATCGACGAAGCCAACGTCGACACCAACCAGCTCTGCCCGACCCGGTTCAACAAGGTGCCGCGCGGGCCGAAGTACGCCGAGATCCTGTTCTACGACCAGCGCAACGACACCGACGGCAAGCGCACCGACTTCCTGCTCAACCGGCCGCCGTACGACAAGGCGCAGCTGATCGTCGGCGACAGCAACTTCGGCTGCGGCTCGTCGCGCGAGACCGCGGTCTATGCACTGTACGAGTTCGGCATCCGCTGCGTGATCGCACCGAGCTTCGGCGACATCTTCGACGCCAACTGCGCGAAGAACGGCCTGCTCACCGTCGCGCTGCCGATCGCCACCTGCGCCGCGCTGCGCGCGATGCTCCATGCCACGCCCGGCATGACCTTCGCCATCGACCTCGAAGCCCAGGCCGTCACCGACGGCCAGGGCGGCGTGCACCGCTTCGACATCTCCCCGATCCGCAAGCGCTGCCTGCTCAACGGCTACGACGACATCTCCCGCACCCAGGAATACCGCCCCGCGATCGAAGCCTTCGAAGCTCGCCACCGCGCCAGCCACCCCTGGATGTTCCGATAATCCGGGTCAGAGACGATTTGTCTGCGACCTTCGCGATGACTTCGGGATGACTCTGGGGTCTGACTCTGGGGT
>JAIENF010000797.1 GCA_019751575.1 Burkholderiales bacterium | reverse complement strand
GGTGCCACAGGCGGGGGCTCTGACGATCGGGGAAGTCGCGAGCAGCTCCGACCACTTCCTGCAGATGCACAACAAGACCACCGTGCTGGCGATGATCGACGTGGACAGCCAAGGGCCATGAACGAGCTGGCGTTCCAGCTCATGAGCCTTCAGTACGAGCTGGCGATGAACATGGGCGGCACGCTGGACGGCGAGGAAATGCTGCGCTCGGTGGTCGAGACCCTCATACGCCGACTGGACAGCCGGTCCGGGGCCGTGTTCGAAGTCAGCGACCGCGAGGCTCGCCTGGTGATGGCCTCCCCGCGCGGGTGGCGTCCCCCCGGCATGACGGACGCGTCGATCGTGGCTGCGGCGACCGCCGTGGCAGGGCCGATCCACCAGTGCGAGCGCCTGGATGACGGGGCGTACCGGCACGTGTTCCAGCTGCTCGACTTCGGCATGCTGGCACTGGAGCGCAAGTCCGCGCCACTGGAGCCCCATGTGCTGCGGGCACTGGAGCCGTTGATGGCACGAATGGGGCGTTCCGCGCGTGCGTGCGCCGACCATGCCAGGCTGGATGCGACACAGCGGCGGTTCAGCGCGCTGGTCGAGACTGTTCCCGAGGTGATCTTCGAGGCGAGCATCGGTGCCGCGGGGCGGCTGGCGTTCGAATACGTGAGTCCACGCGCGCGCGATCTCCTCGATCTGGAGCCGCGCGAGCTCCTCTCGCGCCCCGAACGCCTTCTGGACCGGATCGAAGCCGGCGACCGGGCTGCGCTCACGGAGGCGCTGGCGCGCGCAGCGGCCGGCGGCGAACCGTTCGAGCAACGGGTCAGGCTCGATGCACGGCAGATCGAGCCTCGCTGGCTGCTTGTCGCAGGGCGTCCCCGCCGGAACGACGCGTCCGGCGGCACCCGATGGAGCGGCATCATCCAGGACGTCACCGCGCGCGAGGTGCTGGCTGCATCCCGGCGGGCGTCGGCACGCGCGCAGTTCGACACCGTGCTCTCCGCGGTGGACGACGCCGTGATCGGTGCCGACGTCGCGGGCGTCATCACGCACTGGAACAGGGGCGCCGAACGCATGCTGGGCCATCCGGCAAGCGCGGCGCTCGGACGGCCGCTCGCCATCCTTGTGCCGGCACGCCTGCGCGGCGACCATGCCCGGGGCTTCGCCCGCCATGTCGCGACCGGTGAGCAACGCGTGTTCGGGCGGCCGACGGAGATGAACGCACTGCATGCCGAAGGCCACGAAGTGCCGGTCGAACTCATGCTGAGCCGGACCGGAGAGGGGAGCAACGTCCGTTTCTTCGCGGTGCTGCGCGACGTCACGGTGCGCAAGGAAGCAGAACGGCGCCTCGCCTTCGCGCTGGAGGTCCAACGCGCGGTGGCGGAGAGCTCTACCCTGCTGCTCAGCGTCGACCTGGCCGAAGTGGACGCGCTGGTGGAGTCCACGCTGGGCCGCCTGGGCCGTCTGACGAAGTCCGATCGGGTCTACATCTTCCGCTCGATCGACGGACTGCTCTACAACACGCACGAGTGGAGCGGCGAAGGCGTGCTGCCCCAGAAGGCAAACCTGCAGGGACTGCCCGCGGATGATTTCGGGTTCTTCATGCAGCCGCTCCTCGCGGGACAGTCATTCGTCGTCCCATCGGTCCGCGCGCTCCCGCCGGAGGCCGCCGCGGAACGCCAGATCCTCCAGGCTCAGGACATCGAGACCCTGGTCGCGGTTCCGTTGATCTTCGAGGGCACGTTCCAGGGGTTCCTGGGCGTCGACAACCCCCGCGATACGACCGCCGACAGCCTCGGTGACCTGGCGACCCCGTTGCGGGTGTTTGCCGAGGTCGTCGCGGGGGTGCTGCACCGCGTTGCCGGCGAGCGGGAACTCCGTGCGTTGCACGTCCAGATCTCGCAAAGGGTCGCCGAGCAGCGAGCGTTGCTTCGGATGTCCGCCGAACTGGCGGCAACGCGCTCGCGCGCCGAGTTCTACGGCATCCTGGACCAGCGCCTTGGCGATGCCATCCCGTCTGGCCGACTGACCCTGATGACCCTGTGCGAAGGCGGCCGGAAGGTCCGGATCCGGCTGCTCGGCACCGCGCTCGAACCTGCGGACCGCCCGGCACACGACTGGCTCGGGATGTCGGCGTCGGAGATAGAGGTCGAGACCGAGGCGCTGGTCGATCAATCCGTGTCGCGGGCGCTGGTGCGCGGCGAGATCCTCTCGGTCGACGGCAGCACCCCGGACCTGTTCCCGGACCTCGCGGAAATGAGCGAACGCCACGGCCTCCACCAGTTCGTCATCGTGCCACTGATCGGCCCGGACGGCCTGCTCGGCTGCTTCAGGGTCGGATTCCCCGACCGCGGGCGCCTGGAGCGCGAGAAATCCGACTGGGTGGTCCAGATCGGCGCGCTGCTCGGCGCGCACATCGCGGCACACGAAGCACGGGAGGCCCTCCAGTACCTCAACACGACGCTCGAGGAACGGGTGGCCTCGAGGACCCAGGCCGTCCAGGCAAGCGAGGAACGCTTCACCTTGCTGTTCGAGCGGGCGCCGCAGGCCATGCTGCTGCTCGGTGCCGGGCGGCTGGTGACCCGAGCGAACGCACGCGCTCGGTCACTGTTCCGGATGGACCTGGATTCACCCGGCGACCTCCCGTTCGACACGATGCTTCCGGACTATCCCGGTGACGGGATCATCAACGCACGGCGGCTCGACGGGACCACGTTCCATGCCGAGATCAGCCTCGTCACCGTCCCGCAGCGGGGCCACTACTTCGACATCGTGGGCGTGGCCGACGTGACCGAACGCGTCGAGGCACAGGACGCGATCGTGCGCTCGCTGCAGGAAAAGGAGACCCTGCTCAAGGAAGTCCACCACCGGGTCAAGAACAATCTCCAGATCATTTCCAGCCTCCTGATGCTCCAGAGCGACAAGATGCCCTCGGATGCAGGGCGCGATCTTCTCGAGCAGAGCGTGCTTCGGGTGCGTTCGATGGCGTTGATCCATGAACAGCTTTATGGCGTGGAAACGCTGGACAGCATCGACTTCGGCGAGTATGCGCGGGCACTGGCGCAGGCGGCCAGCGGCGTGCTCGCTCCTGCGGTCAGGCTGAAGATCGAAGCCGCCGTGACGAAGGTAACCATCAACGAGGCCATACCGATGGGCCTGATCCTCAACGAACTGCTGACCAATGCGTTCAAGTACGGCATGGCCCCGCCCGGCACTGCCGCCGTCGACCGTCGCAACGGTGCCGGGTGCGACGTGAGCGTGGAGATCGGAGTCCTGGGCGACGAGGTAAGGATCGCCGTGATCGACTCGGGCAACGGATTGCCCGAAGGCCTCGATGCAGCAAGCGCGTCCTCGCTGGGGCTCAGCCTGGTCCGCGCCCTCACGCGCCAGTTGCGAGGCAGGCTGACGCATGACGTCGATCGCGGCACCCGCATCGTGCTCACCTGCCCGCGCTCGATCCCGGGCTGACCTGGGGCGTCCGGCGGAGAATAAATCGGCGTCCGACACCGCAGGCCCGCTGCGGCAGGCCCTTATAATCGCGCCCTGCCATGCAAAGCCGACTGCTCGAAAACCTGAACCCGGAACAGCTCGCGGCCGTCACGCTGCCGCGCGAGTCCGCGATGATCCTCGCCGGCGCCGGCAGCGGCAAGACGCGGGTGCTGACCACCCGCATCGCCTGGCTGATCGAGACCCGGCAGGTCAATCCGCTCGGGCTGCTGGCGGTGACCTTCACCAACAAGGCCGCGCGCGAGATGCTCACGCGCATCTCGGCGATGCTGCCGATCAACACCCGCGGCATGTGGGTGGGAACCTTCCACGGCCTGGCCAACCGCATGCTGCGCGCGCACCACCGCGACGCCGGCCTGCCGCAGGCCTTCCAGATCATGGACACCGCCGACCAGGTGGCGATGGTCAAGCGGATGATGAAGGCCAACGGCGTCGACGAGGAACGCTTCAAGCCGCGCGACACCGCCTGGTTCATCAGCGCGCAGAAGGACGCCGGCCTTCGCCCCGGGGCGGTCGAGGCCTTCGACGACAACACCCGGCAACTGGTCGAGATCTACCGGATGTACGAGGCGCAGTGCCAGCGCGAAGGCGTCACCGACTTCGCCGAGCTGATCCTGCGCAGCTACGAGCTGCTGGCGAAGAACGAGGCGATCCGCGCGCACTACCAGGCGCGCTTCGCGCACATCCTGGTCGACGAGTTCCAGGACACCAACCGCCTGCAGTTCGACTGGCTCAAGCTGATCGCCGGCGGGCAGAACGCGGTGTTCGCGGTGGGCGACGACGACCAGTCGGTGTACAGCTTCCGCGGCGCGAAGGTCGCCAACATGCGCGACTTCGAACGGGAATTCAACGCCGGCACGATCATCAAGCTCGAGCAGAACTATCGCTCGCACGGCAACATCCTCGAAGCGGCCAACGTGCTGATCGGGCACAACAAGCAGCGGCTGGGCAAGAACCTGTGGACCTCCGAGTCGCAGGGCGAGCCGATCCGCCTGTTCGAGGCGCAGACCGACTTCGAGGAGGCGCAGTTCATCGTCGAGCAGGTGCGCGACCTGAAGGCGAGCGGCGTGCCGATGGTCGAGGTCGCGCTGCTCTACCGGTCGAACGCGCAGTCGCGGGTGCTCGAGCACGCGCTGTTCTCGGCCGGCCTGCCCTACCGGGTGTACGGCGGCCTGCGCTTCTTCGAGCGGCAGGAGATCAAGCATGCACTGGCCTACCTGCGGCTGGTCGCCAACCCGGACGACGACGCGGCGCTGCTGCGGGTGATCAACTTCCCGACGCGCGGCATCGGCGCGCGCTCGATCGAGCAGTTGCAGGACGCGGCACGCGCGGGTGGCACCAGCCTGTGGCAGGCGGCCTGCTCCCGGGGCGGCTCGAAGGGCAGTGCGTCGGACGCGCCGAAGAAGGGCATCGAGGGTTTCGTGCTGCTGATCGACCGGCTGCGCAACGAGTGCGCCGGCATCGCGCTGCCCGAGATGATCGAGGCGGTGATCGAGCGCTCCGGGCTGCGCACCCACTACGAGGCCGAGCGCGAAGGCGCAGACCGGCTGGCCAACCTCGACGAGCTGGTCAATGCCGCGGCGCAGTTCTCCGACGACCCGATGCGCATGCTCGAGATGGAGGCCGACGCCGACTCGTTCGCCGCGCAGGGACCGACCGCGCTCGCCGCGGCGCGGGCGGCCGACGAGATGACGGACGAGGCGGCGGCCGAGGCGGAAGCCGATGCGGCGATGCTGGCCGACGCAGGCGTCCAGGACGTGCCCGACCCCACCCCGACCGGCGCGGGCCTGCCAGCGGACGAACCGGCCGACCAGCTCCTGATCCAGTTCCTCTCGCACGCATCGCTGGAAGCCGGGGACAACCAGGCCAACGCCGGCGACGATGCGCTGCAGTTGATGACGGTGCATGCGGCCAAGGGACTCGAGTTCCATGCCGTGTTCGCCAGCGGCCTCGAGGAAGGACTTTTCCCGCACGAGAACAGCCTGAACGACGCGGGTGGCGTGGAGGAAGAGCGGCGGCTGATGTACGTCGCGGTCACCCGTGCGCGGCGCCGGCTGTACCTGACCTTCGCCCAGAGCCGAATGCTGCACGGCCAGACGCGCTACAACGTCGCCTCGCGCTTCCTGCGCGAGATACCGGTCGCGCTGCTGAAGCGGCTGTCGCCGACCTATGAACGCGGCGGTGGTTCGACCAGCTTCGACCAGCCGCGTACGCCGGCAAGCCATGCCCCGGTGCAGGTGCGCGCCGCACCGAAGTTCGAGGCCGCAGGGATGCCCTTCCGCATCGGCCAGAACGTGCGCCACGCGAAGTTCGGCAGTGGCGTGATCATCGACGCCGAAGGACGCGGCTCCGATGCCCGGGTGCAGGTCAACTTCGGCCGCGAAGGCGTGAAGTGGCTTGCCCTCGCCTACGCGAAGCTCGACGCCGCCTGACGGCTCAGGGCGAGGCGGGCGGGGGCGGCGGCTGGCCGGTCCCCTGCGGGTCGTCGGTTACCTGCGGATCGTCGGCCACGTCCTGGTCGTCGATCGACCCGACGTCCACATCGTCGGCCGGAGAAAACACGTCGACATAGGATGTGTAGAAGGCGATCAGCACGACGGGCGCCAGCACGGCGATGAGTGCGCCGAGGAAGACCATCGCAAGCAGGGGGCCGATGGCGGGCAGCAGTGCCAGCACGCTCACCACCAGCCGGGCCAGGAGCATCACCAGCAGCAGGCTGATGAAGCAGACCAGGAAAGCCCGCCAGTTGCGCACGGCGGCACCGAGGCTCGACAGCAGCGCCGGGAAGGCCTTCTGTCCGTGGAAGTAGACCAGCAGCGGCGCGAACCAGGACGCGAGGAGCAGCGGCACCAGCAGCGCAAGGCCGACCAGCCCGGCGAAAGCCATGGCGCCGGTGACCGCGACCGGACCGGCGGCCTGCCCGGCCGGGGCACCTGCGGCCGCGCCAGCCGCCACGCCCTGTGCGACGCCTGCGCCCCCGATCGCCATCATCAGGCCGAGGATCAGCAGCTGGCCGACCAGGTATATGCCTCCGATCGCCACCAGGTCTGCCGTGGAGGATCGGAAGCCGCTCAGGAAGTGCGCCGGCACGATCGGCTGGCCACGGTCGACGTCCTGCGCGGCCAGCGCGACGCCGACGGTGAACACCGGGTACAGGAGCCCGAACACCAGCGGCCCTATCACCTGGAGCAGGCTGCTCACGACCATCGCCGCCAGCAATCCGAGCAGCACCAGCATCCAGGCGCCCGTATTGCGCCGGAAGATCGCATAGGCATTGACCAGCCACTGCGCCCCCCTGAGGGCCCGCAGCGCACGCGCCGGCGGCATCGACCCGGAATTCGTCTGTTCTGGCATCGGTTCAGGCACCTGCCGGTCGTCGGAGGCCATGGCGGATCAGGCGCCGGGCAGCGCGATGCGCCCCGCGGATGCCACATGCCAGGCCAACAGGTCGCGGAAGTGGGAAGGATCGTGGGCGCGCACGAGTTCGCCCGGCCGCGGGAGGTGGAAGTCGAACAATCGCGATACCCAGAAGCGCAGCGCGCCGGCCCTGAGCATCACCGGCCAGGCCAGCCGCTCTGCCTCGCCGAACGGACGCACGCCTGCATACGCGTCGAGCAGCGCCGCGGCCCGGTGCGGCTCGAGGCCGGCGGACGGATCGGCGGGGTCGGCTCGGCACCAGTCGTTGACGGCCACCGCCACGTCGAACAGCAGCACGTCGTTGCAGGCGAAGTAGAAATCGATGATGCCGCTCACCTCGCCGGGATCGCCGGGGTCGCCTTCGAACAGCACGTTGTCGCGGAACAGGTCGGCATGGATCGGCCCGCGCGGCAGGCGATCGAACCGGTGGCTTGCCTGGAAGGCGATCTCGGCCTCCAGCGACTGCCATTCGCCAGGCGGCATGAATCCGGCGAGCTTCGGCGCGGTCGCCGTCCACCAGCGCGGCCCGCGCGGGTTGGGCATGGCGACCGGATAGTCCAGGCCTGCCCCATGCATCTTCGCCAGCATCCGGCCCACCGCACCGCACTGGAGTGCTGAAGGCGCGGCCACCGATCGACCGGACAGGCGCGCGACGATCGCCGCAGGCTTGCCGTTCAACTCGCCCAGCCAGCGGCCATCCACGTCGGGCATCGGACGGGGCGTCGGAACCCCACGATCGGCCAGGTGCGCCATCAACCCCAGGTAGAACGGCAGCTCTGCCGCAGTGAGCTTCTCGAACAGCGTCAGGACATACCGGCCGCGCACGCCGTCGGCATCGCTGCCGATGCCGCCGGTGGTGAGGAAGTAGTTCGTGTTCTCGATGCCGCTCTCGATGCCCTCGAGGGCGGCCAGGCTGCCGAGCGAATAGCGGGCCAGCCAGGCGGCTGCCTGGTCGGGCGTGACGGTGGTGAATACGGCCATGGTCCGGGAGGCCCCTGCACGCGTCCGGGGCTACCAGCTGCGGATGACCCACATGGGTACGCGAACGCGACTGTCGATGGTCGCGGTGCGCGCGAAGTTGCCGTCTCCGAAGTAGTCGACCAGGTAATACGGGGTGCCACCGCCGACGGGCGTGACCCGGATCATGTAGAGCTGCCCGGCGACACGGAACTCCTCGATCGTCTCTTTCTCGCGGCGGATGATGCGCACTTCAGGCTCCACGCCCGGGGCCAGCGGGAGGGTGGCCGGCGGCGGCGGCGGCACGTCAGGCAGCGGTTCGAGGTTCGGCGGCCGCTGCTGTGCCGCCGCGGGCAACGGCAGCAGGAAACCCGTGCCCAGCGCAACCAGCAGGGCGGCAATGACGGGAAATCGATCGTTCAGGAGGCTTCGCATGGCGGGCTCAGTGTTCTGCAAAGCGTCATTCTAGGGAACCTCGGGCCGCGCCGCCATCGGAATGCGTTCCACCCGTGATGCACCGCGGCGCGCCTTCCTAGGCAAAAAGCTTCGAAAAGCCCTATTCTTCTCTCGTAGCATCGTTACACTTCCGCACAGTCCTCCGTAGCGACGGTACCGGTCGCCCAGCGGAAGGCTTCAAACCAATCCCATGGAGATACCCTGAATGGCTGCCAAGAAGCCCGCCAAGAAAGCCGCTAAGAAGGTCGCAAAGAAAGCCGTCAAGAAAGTCGTCGCGAAGAAGGCTGCGAAGAAGGCAGCACCGAAGAAGGTCGCGAAGAAGAAGGCCGCGAAGAAGAAGGTCGCGCGCAAGCCGAACGCCGCCTTCATGGTCGCGTTGAAGCCGAGCGCCCTGCTCGCGGCGATCGTCGGCGACAAGCCGCTGTCGCGTCCTGACGTCACGAAGAAGATCTGGGCCTACATCAAGAAGAACGGCCTGCAGGACAGCGTCAACCGCCGCAACATCAATGCCGACGCGAAGCTCGGCCCGATCTTCGGTGGCAAGAAGCAGGTCTCGATGTTCGACCTGACCAAGCTCGTCTCGAAGCAGCTCTCCTCCTGAGCGAGGGCACGCGATCCCCGGCGGCCGGCAGCAGGGCCGCACGCGGATCGCGTGCAACGAACTGGGGTCAGGTCTTGTCTTTTGCGTCGGAGACGCACAAGACAAGACCTGACCCCAGTTCGTTTTCAGAGATTCAGTTGTATCTCGCGCTCTTCCGCCGACGGTGCGAAGCCGCGTGATTCGTAGTGGTCGAAGATCGCGGTCGTGACCTTGCCCGGATCGTCGATCAGCTGGATCAGGTTCATGTCTTCGGGACTGATCATCCCTTCGGCCACCAGACGGTCGCGGAACCAGTCGATCAGCCCGCCCCAGAACGGCGTGTGCACCAGGATGATCGGCATGCGCCGCGTCTTGCCGGTCTGTACCAGCGTCAGCGCCTCGAACAGTTCGTCCAGCGTGCCGAAGCCGCCGGGAAGCACGACGTAGGCCACGGCGAACTTCACGAAGGCGACCTTGCGCGCGAAGAAGTGCCGGAACGTCTGGCTCACGTCCTGGTAAGGGTTGGCGTTCTGCTCGTGCGGCAGCTGTATGTTCAGGCCGACACTGGGGCTGCGGCCGAAGAATGCGCCCTTGTTCGCGGCTTCCATGATCCCCGGGCCTCCACCCGAGATGACCGCGAAGCCGGCATCCGACAGCCTCCGGGAAAGGGTCTCCGCGAGCAGGTAGTAGGCACTGTCCGGCGGCGTGCGCGCGCTGCCGAACACGCTCACCGCCGGTGCGATGTTGGTCAGCCGTTCGGTCGACTCGATGAACTCTGACATAATCTCGAGCACCCGCCAGGCCTCGCGCGAGGACTCCACCCGACGGGCGAGTTCGGGCTCCACCGCGGGTGTGAGCAGGGCTGGCATCTTTTCACGCATGGGTCGCTCCTTGAAGACACTGCTGCTGGTCGACGCATCGTCGTACCTCTACCGCGCATTCCATGCACTGCCCGACCTGCGCAACAACGCGGGGGAACCCACGGGCGCGATCTATGGCGTGATCAACATGCTGCGCCGTCTGCAGCGCGAAGTCCCGGCGGATTATAGGGCGTGCGTGTTCGACGCCAAGGGAAAGACCTTCCGCGACGACTGGTATCCGGAGTACAAGGCGACGCGCTCCCCGATGCCCGACGACCTCGCGCTGCAGATCCCGCCGATCCACGAGGCCATCCGCGCCCTGGGCTGGCCGATCGTCATGATCGAGGGCGTCGAGGCCGATGACGTGATCGGCACGCTGGCCGCACGGGCACGCACGCATTCGATGCGCACCGTCGTGTCCACCGGCGACAAGGATCTCGCGCAGCTGGTCGATGAATCGACCACCCTGGTCAACACGATGAGCAACGAAACGCTCGATCCGGCGGCAGTGCAGGCGAAGTTCGGCGTGGCGCCGGCGCTGATCGTCGACTACCTGTCGCTGGTCGGTGACACCGTCGACAACGTGCCGGGCGTGGCCAAGGTCGGCCCCAAGACCGCGGTGAAGTGGATCGCGCAGTATGGTTCGCTCGATGGCGTGATCGCCCATGCCGGCGAGATCGGCGGCGTGGTCGGCGAGAACCTCCGCAAGGCACTCGACTGGCTGCCGATGGGGCGCAGGCTCGTGACGGTCAAGTGCGATGTCGAACTGCCGCTCGGCCCGGAGGGGCTGGTTCCGGCCGAGCCAGACGATGCACGGCTCGCCGAGCTGTTCGAGCGATTCGAGTTCAAGAGCTGGCTGGCAGAGGTAAGGGCCACCCGCCATCCGGAGGCGAACGGCGGCAACCACAAGGGCTCGCAGACGGAGGCAACGACGCGGCAATGGGCGCCGGGCGCGTCCGAGGCACCGGTGCCCGCACCTGCCGCGGTCGAACGGCACTACGAATGCGTGACCACCGAAGCGCAGCTCGACGCGTGGATCGCCCGCATCGAGGCCGCGTCGCTCACTGCGGTGGATACCGAGACCACCAGCCTTGAGCCGATGAACGCCGAACTGGTCGGCATTTCGCTGTCGACCGCGCCGGGCATCGCCTGCTACATCCCGGTCGGCCACCGCTACCCGGGCGCGCCTGACCAGCTGGGCCGTGACGCCGTGCTCGCGCGGCTGCGCCACTGGCTGGAGGGCGAGTCCTTCCCGAAGGTCGGCCAGAACCTGAAGTACGACGCGCACGTCTTCGAGAACCATGGCGTGCGGATCGCCGGCATCGTGCACGACACGCTGCTGCAGTCGTACGTGCTCGAGAGCCATCGCCGGCACGACATGGACGACCTCGCGCTGCGCCACCTCGGCGAGACCACCATCACCTACGAGCAGGTGGCCGGCAAGGGCGCGAAGCAGATCGGCTTCGCCGAGGTGTCGATCGAAAGCGCGACCGCCTATGCGGCGGAAGACGCCGACATCACGCTGCGCCTGCACCATGCGCTGTATCCGCAGGTGGCGGCGATCGCGCCGATGGACCGGCTGTATCGCGAGATCGAGATCCCGGTGGCGCGCGTGCTGCAATCGATGGAGCGCACCGGCGTGCTGGTGGACGCGCAACTGCTCAACCGGCAGAGCAACGAACTCGGCACCAAGCTGATCGACATCGAGCGGCGCGCGTACGAGGCGGCCGGGCAGCCGTTCAACCTGAATTCGCCGAAGCAGATCCAGGAGATCCTGTTCGGCAAGCTGAGCATGCCGGTCATCCGCAAGACGCCCAGCGGCACGCCATCGACCGACGAGGACGTGCTGACCGAGCTCGCGCTCGACTATCCGCTGCCCAAGCTGCTGCTCGAGCACCGGTCGATGTCCAAGCTGAAGTCGACCTACACCGACAAGCTGCCGAAGATGGTCAATGCGCGCACCGGGCGCGTGCACACCAACTATTCGCAGGCGGTGGCGGTCACCGGGCGCCTGTCGTCGAACGAACCCAACCTGCAGAACATCCCGGTGCGCACCGCCGAGGGCCGGCGCATCCGCGAGGCGTTCATCGCACCGCCGGGCAGCGCGATCGTGTCGGCCGACTATTCGCAGATCGAGCTGCGCATCATGGCCCACCTGTCCGGCGACGAGGGACTGCTCAAGGCGTTCGCCGCCGGCGAAGACATCCACCGCGCGACGGCCGCCGAGATCTTCGCCACCGTGCCTTCGGACGTCAGCAGCGAGCAGCGCCGCTATGCAAAGGTGATCAACTTCGGGCTGATCTACGGCATGTCGGCGTTCGGGCTGGCTTCACAGCTGGGCATCGAGCGCTCGGCGGCGCAGCAGTACATCGACCGCTACTTCATGCGCTATCCCGGCGTGGCCGACTACATGCGCCGCACCCGCGCCGCCGCGCACGATGCCGGCTTCGTCGAGACCGTGTTCGGCCGCAGGCTCTACCTGCCCGACATCCGAAGCACGAACCAGGGCCGCCGCCAGGGCGCCGAACGCGCCGCGATCAACGCGCCGATGCAGGGCACCGCCGCCGACCTGATCAAGCTGGCGATGATCGCCGTCGACCGCCACCTGCACGAGGCGAAGATGTCCACCCGCATCATCATGCAGGTCCACGATGAACTCGTGCTCGAAGTACCCGACGCCGAACGCACCGCGATCGCCGAGGCCCTGCCCCGCCTGATGAACGGCGTCGCCGCCCTCGCCGTCCCCCTGCTCGTCGAAGTCGGCACCGGCCCCAACTGGGAAACCGCCCACTGATGCGGATGAACAATCCGGGTCAGAGACGATTTATGGAAAATCGTCTCTGACCCGGATTACGCCCAGGGCAAAGGAACGTGGAGGGAGGCTGCGAGGGCGGTGAGGTCGCGGCGGACGCCGGCGGGCAGGGCGATGCCGGCCAGTGCCTGTTCGGCGCGCTTCCTTTCGCCGCGTTCGCCGGGCAGCATCACGGGGGATGCGCCGTTGGGCGGCAATGCATGGATGGTGGCGGCGAGCGTCTCGATGTCGCGGCGGTAGGCATCGGGATCGACGATGCGGTCGATATCGAGCGCCATCACGAAGGCGTTCTGCACATGGGGATGCTTCGATCCTCCCGCGGCGGCCAGCGCCGGCGTGAGGATCGGATTGGCGGTGAGCAGGCTGGCGATCACTTCGAACATCAGCGCAAGACCTGACCCCTTGGCGCCGCCGACCGGCAGCGGCACCTTGGCCAGCGCGGGATCGGTCGTCGGCTGGCCGTGTGCATCGAGTGCCCAGTCGGCCGGGATCGGCTCGCCTTTCGCCTTCGCCTGGCGCAGCTTGCCCATCGCCACCACGGCGGAAGCCATGTCGAACACGATCGGTGGATGGCCGTCGCCCCGTGGTGCGGCGATCGACAGCGGTGCGGTACCCAGCGCCGCCCGCCCTGCTCCGTGATAGGCCATCAAGGGCACCGACGCAGCGGCGGCGACGCCGAGCATGCCCGCACGCGCGATGCGTTCGGTGTGGAAGCCGATCGCGCCGGTATGCGTGGTCGCGCGCAGCAGGGCCACCGATGATCCGGCAGTGCGTGCGCGTCCGATCACCGCGTCGACCGCATGGCGCATGCCGAGCGCACCCGCACAGCGGTCGCCTTCGATCACCTGCAGCGCCGGAAGATCCACCACCGTGCGGATCACGGGCGACGCATTCATCTCGCCGCTGGCAAGCCAGCCGGCGTACTGCGGCAGGCGCGAGGCGCCATGCGAATGCACGCCGCGCAGGTCGGCCCACACGAGCAGGTCGGCCACGCTGGCCGCATCGCCTGCGGGCATGCCTGCCGATGACAGCAACGCGACGGCGAAGCGATGCAGGACGTCTTCCGGGACCGGTACCGCCATGGCTGGACCTCCTTGCGACCGCTCAGCCGATCGACCGTTCAGTTGATCAGCGACTGCCCCGGCTTCACCCGGCTGAACACCACCGGCCGCGTGCCGTAGTCGAAGCGGCCACCGTCGATCCGCACCGTCGTGTAGCGCGAGTTCTCGAGGTCGCGCACGTCCGGGAAGTCGTTCCGGTAATGCGCACCGCGGGAGTCCTCGCGCTGTTCGGCCGCGCCGCGGATCGCCTGGCTCACCAGCACCAGGTTCTTCAGGTTGATCCAGTCGTGCCAGGTCAGGTTGAACCCGCGCTGGCCATCGGCCACGCCGGTCGCATCCAGCCGCGCGTCGAGTTCTTCCAGGGCGCCGCTGGCACGCGAAAGGCTCGCCGCGTCGCGGAAGATGCCGACGTCGTCCCACATCAGGTCATGCAGCCGGGTGCGGATGTCGGACAGGCCGGTCGCCGGCCCCTTGCTGCCGGCGGCGAACGGCAGCGTGACGCGCGCAATGCCAGCTTCGATCGAACCCTCGTCCGGCTCGTGGAACACGCCGTTACCGGCCACCCACGCGCCCATCGTGTCGCCGGCGATGCCGCCATACACGGTCGAATTCGCGACGCCATTGCCGCCCAGGCGGTTCGCGCCATGCACGCCGCCGGTATCCTCGCCCGCCGCGAACAGCCCGGGCAGGTCGGTCGAGCAGTCGGTGCGGAACACCACGCCGCCCATCATGTAGTGCGCGGTCGGCACCACCTCGACCAGCCCGCCCACGAGGTCGAAGCCGCAGTCGGCGCAGCGCTCGACCATGCCGGGGAATTCCTTCTTGA
>JAIENF010000752.1 GCA_019751575.1 Burkholderiales bacterium | reverse complement strand
GGGACGCGCTGTTCCACGTTGCTGTCCATCGGGCACGACGGACGGCTGGTGTTCGTGGAACATACCTGGGACCGCCATGGACGGCCCGCGGGCAGCACGCGCCACGACTTCGCGCTCGGCTGAGCGCGCGAGGTCCGGTCACCGTCGGCCAAGTTCGAGGCGCATCGCCCGATGGGGGATGCCGGCGTCGTCGAACACGTCTCCGCAGGCTTCGAATCCTTCCCGGCGGTAGAAGTCGAGCGCATGCACCTGTGCATTGAGCCGCACGACCTGGAATCCGGCCGCCCTGGCTTGCGCCAGCGCGGCCTGCAGCAGCGCGCGTCCTGCGCCGCGTCCCCGCCAGGGCGACAGCACGGCCATCCGGCCGATATGTCCATCGGGCAGCAGGCGCGCGCAGCCGATCGGCTGGCCGCGTGCGTCCTCGGCCAGCAGGTGGGTGCAGGCGTCGTCGAGGCCGTCCCATTCAAGGTCGACCGGCACGCCCTGCTCGAGCACGAACACGGCGTGGCGCACCGCCTGCAACGATCCCCTGTCGGATTTCCAGCGGGCTTCGCGAACGGCGAATGTCATGTCGGACGCATTCATCGTCGGATGATAGCGGCGCGCCCCGTACAATTGTCACCCATTGGCCCCGGGCGTAAACTCTCGCGGGTTTCTCGAATACCAGAAGCTTCGGCCGCGTGCGCGCCGGGCCTGTCCCGGGCCTGGAAGAAGACGAAGACGCAGGCCGCGCGGGAAAGCACAGCCCGCGCAGTTCGGAGGAGTGTGATGCGAAACCTTGTCGCGGCATCGTCTGCCGCCCTCGTGCTGGCCCTGCAGGCCGGCATCCCGTCCATGGCGCTGGCACAGCCGGCGTGGCCCGTGAAGCCGGTGCGGATGGTCATCCCGTTCCCGCCGGGTGGCCCGACCGACATCATCGGGCGCGCTGCCGGGCGCAAGCTCGAGGAAGCCTACGGGCAGCCCGTGGTCATCGAGAACCGCGGCGGCGCCGGCGGCACGATCGGCGCCGAGTTCGTCGCCCGTTCGCCCGCCGACGGCTACACGCTGCTGGTCGGTTCGCTGTCGACCCATGGCATCGCGCAATCGCTCTATCCGAAGCTGGGCTATGACGTGCTGAAGGATTTCCACCACATCACGCTGCTCGCGACGGTGGACAATTTCCTGGTCGTGCATCCCGCAGTGCCGGCGAAGAACCTCAAGGACCTGATCGCACTGGCGAGGAAGAACCCGGGGCGCCTCAACTTCGGTTCCGTGGGCGTGGGTGGTGCGTCGCACCTGATGGCCGAAATGGTCAACAGCATGGCCGGCATCCGGACGATCCATGTCCCCTACAAGGGCGCTGCGCCGGCAACCGTCGCGTTGCTGGGCGGTGAAGTCGATTTCCTGTTGAGCGGAATCCCCGCGCTGCTGCCGCATGTCAAGGCGGGCCGGGTGCGTGCGCTCGCGACCACCCTCGAGAAGCGATCGCGCCTGGCGCCCGACGTGCCGACGATGGTTGAATCCGGCCTGCCCGGCTACGTGGTCAGCACCTGGTACGTGCTGTCCGCGCCGGCCGGTACGCCACGAGAGATCGTGAACCGTGCGAACAGCGCGGTCGTGAAGGGCCTGAAGTCGGCCGACACGGTCGAGAGCTTCAACCAGATGGGCGCCGAGGCGATGGGCACCACGCCTGAGCAGACCGTCGAGTTCCTGCGCGGCGAACTCGCGAAGTGGTCGAAGGTGGTGCGTGAGTCCGGCGCCCGGCCCGAGTAGCGCCCGCACCGGCGTCGTCGATACAGGAGAGCATGATGGGCATGATGGACGGCAAGGTCGTGGTGGTCACCGGCGCCGGTCGCGGCGTCGGTCGGGGCGTGGCGCTGCTGATGGCGGCCGAGGGCGCGCAGGTGGTCGTGAACGACATCGGTGCATCGCTCGATGGTTCCGGCGGCGAGCAGACCCCGGCACAGGAGGTGGTGAACGAGATCGAGGCCGCCGGGGGCTCGGCGGTCGCGAGCTACGACAGCGTGTCCGAATGGGACAGCGCCGAGAAGATCATCCAGTGCGCGCTCGATTCCTTCGGCCGAATCGATGCGGTGGTGAACAACGCCGGCATCCTGCGCGACGTGATCTTCCACAAGATGTCCGAATCCGACTGGGACGCGGTCGTCAACGTGATGCTCAAGGGTTCGTTCAACGTTTCGCGCCATGCGGCGAACCACTTCCGCAAGCAGGAGAGCGGCGCCTTCGTCCACATGACCTCGACTGCCGGCCTGATCGGCGCCATCGGACAGGCCAACTACGCCGCAGCCAAGCTGGGCATCGTCGGCCTGTCGAACACCATCGCGCGCGACATGGAGAAGTACCGGGTTCGCTCCAACTGCCTCGCGCCTTCGGGCTGGACACGGATGATCGCCTCCATCCCGACCGACACGCCCGCGCAGCAGAAGCGCGTCGCGCAGCGGATGACGGTGAAGGCAGAGATGAACGCCCCGCTGACCGTGTTCCTGTGCAGCGATGCCGCGGCCGAGGTCAGCGGACAGGTGTTCTACGTGCGCAAGAACGAACTGTTCCTGTTCAGCCAGCACCGGCCGGTGCGCAGCGTGCACCGCAACGAAGGCTGGACGCCGGCAAGCATCGCCGAACATGCATTGCCGAGCTTCCGGCCGAGCCTGGTGCCGCTGGATCGCACGGTGACCGTGTTCCCGTACGACGCGATCTGACAGGGCCCGCGATGACCATCGTCTATGAAACCCTGAAGAACTGGCAGATCCCCGACCTGCCCTTCGAGCTGTCGAAGAAGGACAGCATCCTCTATGCGCTCGGCCTCGGCCTGGGCGCCGATCCGATGGACCTGCACCAGTTGCGGTTCGTCTACGAACAGGGGTTGCAGGCATTGCCGATGATGTCGGTCGTGCTGTGCCAGCCGATGGGCTGGACGGGCGACCCGCGTACCGGCGTGGATCGCACGAAGGTCGTGCATGGCGAACAGGGTTTCCGGCTGCACCGGCCGCTGCCGTTCGAAGCCAGCCTGCGCGGCCAGACCCGCGTGGTCGACGTGATCGACAAGGGCGAAGGCAAGGGCGCGCTGATCCTGACCGAGACGCGCATCCTCGACGCGAAGACGGGCGAGTGCATCGCCACCACCGAGTCGACCAGTTTCGCGCGGGCCAATGGCGGCTTCGGCGGTCCGTCGGCATCGCCCAAGGTGGCGCGCACCCTGCCCACCCGTGCACCCGACCTGTCCGACGACTGGCCGGTGATCCCGCAGCTCGCGCTGATCTACCGGCTGTCCGGCGACTACAACCCGCTGCATGCCGATCCGGCCTTCGCGGCAAAAGCCGGCTTCAACCAGCCGATCCTGCATGGTCGCGCCACCTTCGGCATCGCCGGCATCGCCCTGCTGCGCCAGCTGTGTGGCTGGGATCCGGCGCGGCTGGTCGCGATGGAGGCGCGCTTCTCGGCACCGGTCTACCCGGGCGACACGATACGCACCGAGATCTGGCGGGAGGGCGGCGACGCCTTCTTCCGCTGCACCGTGCCTTCGCGCAACGCCGTGGTGCTGAACAACGGCTGGGCAGAGATCGCGGGATGACCGACGCCGCGACGCTCGACCAGCGGCGGCTGCTCGCCGACAGCGTCGCGGACTACTGCCGGCGATCGGATCCATTGCGCCGCGCGCGTGCGCTGCGCGACACCGAGCCGGGCTTCGACCGCGCTGCTTGGCAGGAAATGGCCGAACTCGGCTGGACGGGCGTCATCGTCCCCGAGGCGTTCGGCGGACTGGGCCTGGCGGTGGCCGACCATGCGGTGGTCGCGCGTGGCCTGTCTGCGTCGATGGTGCCCGAGCCGGTCACCGCGGCGATGATCGCCACGTGCGCGATCGTCGGTTGCAGCGAGGGCGAACTGAAGGCGTCCCTGCTCGAGGGCATCGTGGCCGGTGCGATCCTGCCCGCCCTCGCCTGGCAGGCTGCGCCGGGTGACATCGATCCTTCACGCCTGGCTGTCGTTGCAGTGCCGGATCCCGCGTCCCCGGGCGACATGCTGCTGGAAGGCAGCGCGTGCTTCGTCGTCGGTGCGAGTGGCGCCGACGGTTTCGTGGTCTCGGTGCGCGAGCCCGATGCCCCGGCGCTGCATTGGGTACCGGCCGCAACGCCGGGACTGTCGTTGTCCATGCGCCGGCTCGCCGACGGCCGGCCGGCCGCGGACCTGCGCTTCGAGCGCGCGGCCGTCCCGCGAGGCAACTGCCTGGCGCGCGGCGAAGCCGCCCTGCATGCACTCGGGGCGGCGCTCGACCACGGCCAGTTCGCGATCGCCGCCGAACTGCTCGGGTTGTCACAACGGCTGCTCGATACGACGCTCGATTACCTGCGCACGCGTTCCCAGTTCGGCAAGGCGATCGGCAGCTTCCAGGCGCTGCAGCACCGGGCGGTCGACCTGTACATCCACCAGCGCATCGGCGACGCGGCGTTCGAGCAGGCACTGCGCGATGCCGACGCCGACGAAGGCACGCGGCGCGCGGCGGCGGCCAGCCGCGCGAAGGCGCGCGCCTGCGAGACGGCGCGGCAGGTCACGCGCGAGGCGATCCAGATGCATGGCGCGATCGGTTTCACCGACGACTGCGACGTCGGCCTCTACGTGAAGCGCGCGCTGGTGCTGTCGGCCTGGCTCGGCAATGCACGGCTGCACCGCGGCCGTTATGCCGCGCTGGTGCCGCTGGAACCGGCGGAAGCCTGAGGCGCAGCGATGACCGATCCGCGCGCGGAGACCGAAGGACACGACGACATCGACCGGGATGCGCTGGCGGATGACGCGTTCCGCATGCAGGTGCGTGAATGGCTGCAGGTCAACTGCCCCGCGCACGTGCGATTTCCGGCCGGGCGCATGCACTGGCATGAATGCCGCGACTGGTGGGACATCCTCTACCGCAAGGGCTGGATCGCGCCGGCGTGGCCGAGGGAACTCGGCGGCATGGGACTGTCGCCGATCAGGCAGATCGTGATGGTCGAGGAACTCGAGCGCCATGGCTGCGGGCGGATGCCCGACCAGGGCATCACCCAGGTCGGCCCGATCATCATCCGCTACGGCACGCCCGCGCAGAAGGCGTGGTACCTGCCGAGGACCCTGTCCGGCGAGGCGATCTGGTGCCAGGGCTATTCCGAGCCGAATGCGGGCTCGGATCTCGCCAGCCTGCAGACCAGCGCGGTCGAGGACGGCGACGACTACGTGATCAATGGCAGCAAGATCTGGACGACGCTGGCGATGGATGCGACGCACATGTACGTGCTGGCGCGCACCGACCGCAGCGTGAAGAAGCAGGAAGGCATCAGCTTCCTGCTGCTCGACATGAAGGCACCCGGCATCACCGTGCGCCCGATCCGCAACATCGCCGGCGATGACGAGTTCTGCCAGGTGTTCTTCGATGACGTGCGCACGCCGAAGTCGAACCTGGTCGGGGCGCTGAACCAGGGCTGGACCATCGCGAAGTCCCTGCTCGGCTTCGAGCGGCTGGGCATCGGCAGCCCGCGCCGGCCGCAGCTCGCGTTCGCTCGGCTCGAGAAGCTGGCCCGTGCGCGCGGGCTGTTCTCGGACCCGGTGTTCATGGACCGTTTCACCGCGCTGCGGCTGGACATCGCAGACCTTTCCGCGGCCTACGAGGTGTTCGTCGAGCAGGTGCGCCGTGGCGAACCGCTGGGCGCCGATGTGTCGTTGCTGAAGATCTGGGCGACCGAGACGATGCAGCGTTCGTCCGAGCTGATGCTCGAGGCGGGCGACGAGTACGGCGCCCTGGGCGGCGACAGCGACGTGGAGGGCGTGCGCTTGAACGTGCTCGCGCCGTTCTACAGTTCACGCCCGGGCACGATCTACGGCGGATCGAACGAGATCCAGCGCAACATCCTGGCCAAGGCCGTGCTCCGGTTGCCGACCTGAGATGGATGCCGCCGTGGCCATCGACCCTGTCGACAATGTCGTGCATGTGCCGGAGCGGGCGTCCACGCCCTGGGTGCCGGTCACCTTCGAGCAGTCGCTTGCCGCGGCCGCCCTGCGCTGGCCGGATCGGGAAGCCCTGGTCATCGACGGTGCGCGCTGGACGTTCGGCCGCCTGCAGTGCGAAGCGCAGCGCGTCGCGCGTGCACTCGTCGCCCATGGCGTCGCGCCGGGAGACCATGTCGGCATCTGCACCGGCAACCGCGTCGAATGGGTCTCGTTCTTCCTGGGCGCCGCGTTGGCCGGCGCGGTGACCGTGCCGGTCAACACCCGATTCAAGGCCGACGAACTGCGCTACTGCCTGGCGCAGGCGGATGTGACCCTGCTCGCCGTGGCCGACCGCTTCCTCAAGGTCGATTTCATCGCGATGCTGCGCGGCATCGAGCCTGCCGTCGATGCCGCGCTGCCCGGTGCCGCCCTGCCCCGGCTGCGCCATGTCGCAGTGCTGGGCGAAGACATTCCCGCCGGCGCCAGCGGCTGGGACGCGTTCCTCGCCGCCGGCGAAGCCTTGCCGGTGCCGTCGGGCCGCGCCGCGCCCGGCTCGGTCGTGCTGATCCAGTACACCTCGGGCAGCACCTCGTTCCCGAAGGGCGTGCAGCTCAGCCATGACAACATGCTGCGCAATGCCGATGCCATCGCCGACCGCATCGGGCTCGAGGCCGGCGACCGCTATTTCAGCGCGCGCCCGTTCTTTCATGTCGCCGGCACCACGTTGTCCATCCTGGCTGCGCTGTCGCGCGGTTCCTGCCTGGTGTCGACGCCGGTGTTCGATGCGGGCACCTCGCTCGACGGCATCGAAGCCGAGCGCTGCACCTTCCTGTCGGGCAACGATCCGATGTTCCAGATGATGCTCAGCCATCCTTCGCTGCCCTCGCGGAAGCTCGTGTTGCGCGGGGGCTGGGGGTCGTGCACGCCACAGATGATGCAGGCGGCCGAGGAGACCCTCGGCATGAAGATCTGCCATGCCTACGGCCTGTCCGAGGCATCCCCGAACGTCTGCATGTCCGACTGGCGCGATCCGCCCGAGAAGCGCTGGAACAGCTACGCCCTGCCCCTGCCCGGTCTTTCGGTGCGCATGGTCGATGCGCAGACCGGGCGCGCGGTGCCGGCGGGGGCGACCGGCGAGATCCAGGTCAAGGGCTGGAGCCTGATGCAGGGCTATTACGGCATGCCGGAGCAGACCGCACAGACATTCACCGCCGACGGCTGGTTGCGCACCGGCGACCTCGGCACGTTCGACGCGCAGGGCCGGATGCATTTCATCGGGCGCATCAAGGAAGTGTTCCGCGTGGGCGGCGAGAACGTGGCACCGGCCGAGGTGGAAGACCTGCTGCTGCGCCATCCCGCGGTGGCCCAGGCGCAGGTGGTCGGCGTGCCGGATGCCCGGCTGGGTGAAGTGGGCGCCGCCTATGTCGTGCTCCGCGAAGGCGCCGACCTGTCGCCGGCCGAACTCATCGAGTGGACGCGCCCGCGCATCGCCAACTTCAAGGTGCCCCGCCATGCGAAGGTGGTCGACGGGTTCGAGGCGATCGGCATGACCGCCAGTGTCAAAGTGCAGAAGAACCGGTTGCGCGAGCATGCGCTGCGCGACTTCGGACTGGAAAAGGAAGCGAAATGACGGTAAGGCTCGAGGTATCGGAAGGCATCGCCACGCTCACGCTCGATCGTCCGGACAAGGTCAATGCCATGTCCGACGAGATGTACGACCTGCTGCACGACTACTCCCACCAGCTGTCGGCCGATCCTGCGGTGCGCGCGATCGTGCTCACCGGCAACGGCAAGGGCTTCTGCTCGGGTGGCGACATCGGCAACATGGCGAAGACCGACCTCACCGGTTCGCGCGCGCGGTCGAAGTCGCGCCACCGCACCTTCCTCGCGCTGGCCGCGATCGAGAAGCCGGTGATCGCCGCGGTGCACGGGCCGGTGTACGGCATCGGCACCAGCCTGATGTTCGCCTGCGACCTGATCCTGGCGGCGCAGAGCACGACGATGGCCCTGTCGTTCAAGCGCGTCGGCGTGGTGCCCGACGGCGGTTCGATCTTCTTCCTGTCGCAATACCTCGGCATCGCGAAGGCGAAGGAGCTGGTCTACACCGGCCGCAAGGTGGGCGCGGACGAACTCGCCGCGCTGAACATCGCGCTGAAGGTGGTTCCGGACGCTGCGCTGCAGGCCGAGGCGCGTGCGCTGGCCGCCGAGATGGCTGCCTCGGCCACCTGGATGCTCGGGCTCACCAAGAAGATGTTCCAGTTCATGTACACGCCGACCCTCGAGCAGTTGCTCGACTACGAGGCGCTGATGCAGACGCATGTCCGCCTGTCCGAGGACCACAGGGAAGGCGTGGCCGCGTTCAAGGAAAAGCGCGCGCCGCGCTTCCAGGGGCGCTGAACGATGACCGCAACCGGGGCTGGCGCCACCCTGCTGGTCGAGACGCGCGGTGCGGTACGCCTGCTCACGCTGAACCGCCCGGAGAAGCTCAACGCGATGGACACCGCGATGATCGAAAGCCTCGTCGCGGCCCTGCAACGGGCCGACGCGGACGACGCGATCGGCGCGATCGTGATCGCGGGCGCGGGGCGCGGCTTCTCGGCCGGGGCCGATACCTCCGAGTTCCGGGACATCGCCCCCGCCGAGCGGCCTCGGGTCGAGCGGCGCAGCGCGCTGGCTGCTTCGCTGCAGGAACTGCTGCCGGGCCTGGGCCGGCCGGTGATCGCGGCGACCCAGGGCCATGTCCTCGGTGGCGGCTGTGCGCTGGCGCTCGCGTGCGACATGGTGGTCGCCGCGGAAAGTTCGCGCTTCGGCTACCCGGAAGTGAAGCGTGGCATCCTTGCGTCGTCGGTCACGCCGAACCTGACCCGCCAGGTCGGCACCAAGGCGGCCTTCGAGCTGCTGGTGACCGGACGCTCGATCGGTCCGGTGCGCGCACTGGAACTCGGACTGATCAACCGCATCGTACCCGACGGCTCGCAGGTCGAGGCGGCACTCACCCTCGCGGCCGAACTCGCAGCGCTGCCGGCGTCCGCGCTGCGGGCAACCAAGCGCCTCTTCTATCGCACGCTCGACGCAGACCTGGCACAGGCGATGCGCCTCGCGCATGAGGCCCATGCCGGGCTGCGTGCAGCCGTACCGCCCGGCCCGGCATGACCACAGGCTTTGCAGCCTGCCGAACCCTACCTGAAGGAGCATCCATGCACACCCTGGCTTCCGGATCCGACCGGCCCGCTTCCCGGATGGCTGCGGCCATCATCGCTGGCGTGACGCTCACGCTCATCGCGGCGCCGGCGCTCGCCCAGTCACCCAAGGGCGGCGAGGCGTGGCCGGCGCGGCCGGTGCGCTTCATCGTGCCGTTCGCCCCCGGTGCGGCCAATGACCTGATCGCCCGCGCCCTGGGCTCCAAGCTGGCCGAAGTCTGGAACCAGTCGGTCGTGATCGACAACCGACCCGGCGGCAACACGGTGATCGGCAGCGAGATCGTCGCGCGCGCCGCCCCGGACGGCTACACGCTGCTTCAGACCGGCCTTGCGCATGTGCTCAATCCCTCGGTCATCGCCAAGCTTCCATACGACTCGGTGCGCGACTTCTCGATGATCGGCCTGACCGGACAGTCGCCCTTCGTGCTGGTGGTCAACACTTCGCTGCCGGTGAAATCGGTGAAGGACCTGGTGGCGCTGGCCAAGGCGAAGGCCGGGACGCTGGCCTACGGATCGACCGGGGCCGGCGGCACTTCGCACCTGATGGGCGAACTGCTCAAGAGCATGGCCGGAATCGACGTGATCCATGTCCCGTACAAGGGACTCGCACCGGCGCTGACCGACGTGATCGGCGGGCAGATCCAGTTCAGCTTCGGCAGCTGGTCGACCGTCGGTCCGTTCGTGACCTCTGGCAAGCTGCGCGCGATCGCGGTGACCAGCGAGAAGCGCAGTGCGATCACCCCTGACCTGCCGACGATCTCGGAGTCGGGCTTCAAGGGTTATGACGCCACGCCGTGGTGGGGCATCGTCGGGCCGGGTGGCATTCCGCGCCCGCTGCTGACCCGGCTGAACACCGACCTCAACAAGGCGATGGAGAGCGCGGAGATGAAGGAGCGGTTCGGCCGCCAGGGCATCGAGATCGTGACCAGCACGCCGGATGCGTTCGCCGCGCTGATCAAGTCCGAGATCGTCCGCTGGGGAAAGATCGTCAAGACGGCCGGCATCAAGGCGGACTGAGATGACAGCGGATTTTTCGCGACTGCTCGAGCCGCGTGGCGTCGCCGTGATCGGCGCGAGCGAGGACGCGCGCAAGATCGGTGGCCAGCCGATGCGCTTCCTCACCGAATTCGGCTACGCCGGTGCGGTCTATCCGGTGAACCCGCGCTACGAGACGGTGCGCGGACTGCGCTGCTATGCGAGCGCCGCCGACCTTCCGCAGCCCTGCGATGTCGGGCTGATCGCGGTGCCGGGTGCCTCGGTGCCGGCGGCGATCCGCGACCTCGGCCGCGCCGGCGTGCCGCACGCGATCGTGCTGTCGGCCGGGTTCCGTGAACTGGGCGAGCGTGGCATGGCGCTGCAGCGCGAGCTCGACCAGGCACTGGCCGACACCGGCATCCGGATCATCGGGCCCAACTGCCAGGGCGTGATGAACCTGCGCGCGCGCGCCTACCTCGGCTTCGGTCATTCGTTCTCGAACCCGGACCTCAAGGCCGGGCCGGTGTCGATGGTCACCCAGAGCGGCGGCTTCGGCTACTCGGTGGTGTCGGCGGCGCAGCGCGAGGGCATCGGCTTCAGCTACGTGTTCTCCACCGGCAACGAGGCGAACATCAGCTCGCTCGAGATGATGTCCTACCTGATCGAGCGGCCCGAGGTCGAGGTGCTGGTCACCTACATGGAAGGGCTGACCGACGGTCGTGCGCTGCTCGCGCTGGGTGAACGTGCGCTGCAGCTCGGCAAGCCGATCCTGGTGTGGAAGGTCGGCAACACCGTGGCCGGCCGGCGTGCGGTTGCCTCGCATACCGCCAACCTGACCGCGGGCGCCGAGCTGTATCGTGCAGCCTTCGAGCGTGGCGGCTTCGTGCAGATCCGCGACATCGACGACCTGATCGACACCCTGCACGTGTTCCTTGCGCGACGGATGCCGAAGGGCCGCGGCGTGACCATCCTCACCACCTCGGGTGGCGCAGGCGTGCTGATGGCCGACCGCTGCGAGGAGGCCGGGCTCGAGCTGCCGTTGCCCAGCCCGGCCTCGGTGGATGCGATCCGGCCGGTCGCGCCGGACTTCGCATCGCTCGGCAATCCGGTGGATGTCACCGCGCATTTCTCCGGCGCCTGGCAGGAGTACAACCAGATCGTCCGCACCCTGCTCTCCGATCCGACGGTGGACATGCTGATCGCGCGTTCGATCGGCGGGGCGAATGCCCAGGCGTGGTGCGCCGAGCTGCTCGACATCCTCAAGGGGACCGACAAGCCGGTGGTCATCAGCCAGAACGAGCCACCCGAGCGCATCCAGGCGATGATCGCGATGCTGCGCGAGGCGCGGGTGCCGTTGATCACCACGCCGGCACGCTGCGCCGTCGCGGCCGGTGCGCTGTCCGGCTTCGCCGCACGACTGCGTGCACATGCGTCCCGGCCGGCCGCAGGCGAACGCTGCGTCCCGCGGACTGCGCTCGACCTGCCGGACGCCGGTGGCACGCTGGGCGAACACCGGTCCAAGGCGATCCTGTCGGCCTATGGCATCCCGGTCACGCGCGAGGTGCTGCTCTCGCCGGCGGAAGTCGGACGCCTGTCTTCGCTCCCGTTCGACGCGCCCTATGCGGTGAAGGTCGAGTCTCCGGACATCCCGCACAAGACCGAGGCGGGCTGCGTGCGCCTGGGCGTCGCCGGCCTGCTCGAGCTCAAGTCGGCCGCGCGCGAGGTCGAGGACAATGCCCGCCGGTACCGGCCCGATGCGCGCATCGACGGCATCCTGGTGACCGAGATGGCCCGCGGGACCGAAGTCATTGCCGGAGCAGTCGTCGACCCGGTCTTCGGCCCGGTGGTCATGTTCGGCCTGGGCGGCGTGTTCACCGAACTGCTGAGGGACGTCACCCATGCGTTCGCGCCGTTCGACCTCGCCGAGGCGCATGCGATGATCGGACGCATCCGTGCGGCACCGCTGCTCACCGGCTACCGGGGCCGGCCGCCGCTGGATACCGAAGCCCTGGCCCAGGTCCTTTCCCGGCTGTCCTGGCTGGTCTCCGACCATGCGGATCGAATCGCCGAGATCGACCTCAACCCGCTGTTCCTGGGCGAGCGAGGCATCGTCGCCGCGGATGCGCTGGTTGCCCTGAAACCCGTTTCCCTCCCGTCCGTACCGTGAACGAAAGGACCCTCCCCACCATGGACCTGAAGCAGCAATCCCCGCTCGGCAAGTTCATCGAGCACCTGAAGGCGGGCGAGTTCGCCTACCAGTACAGCGCCGCCGACGGCAAGGCGTTCTTCTATCCGCGCGTGGTGGCGCCGACCAGCGGGGCCGCGCTCGAGTGGAAGATCTCGAAGGGCCTGGGGACGGTGTATTCGACCACCTGGATCCCGGTCAAGGACGGCCAGCCGTACAACGTCGCGCTGATCGACATGGACGAAGGATTCCGCCTGATGAGCCGGGTCGAGGATATCGGCGCCAAGGACGTGGCGATCGGCATGCGGGTGAAGTTCCGCGCCCATCCCGGCGACAAGCCGGACGATCCGCCCTACCCCGTGTTCACCGCCGTGGAGGGCGCATGATGCAGAACCTGTTGAAGCGCGGCAGTGCCGCGATCGTCGGCGTGGCCGAATCCGACCTGGGCCTGGTGGCACCGCATACCAGCCCGATCGACCTGATGGCGCAGGGCGTGATGCGCGCGCTCGATGACTGCGGCCTTAAGCTGTCGGATGTCGACGCGCTGTTCGCGGCGACCTCGCAGGCCCGCTTCTCGACGATGATGCTCAAGGAGTACCTCGGCCTGAACCCGACCTGGAACGACAACACGCAGATCGGCGGCTCGTCGTTCGAGGCGCATGTCGCCCATGCGTGGGCGGCGATCCAGCTGGGGCAGTGCGAAGTCGCCGTCATCACCTATGGCAGCACCCAGCGCTCGGTGTCGCGTGCCGCGGCCAGCCCGCGCGAGTACAACTACTACGAGGCGCCGTTCAGGCCGTTCATGCCGCCGACCGCCTATGCGATGGCCACCGCGCGCCACATGCACCAGTACGGAACCACCCGCGAGCAGCTGGCCGAGGTCGCGGTCGCCGCCCGCCAGTGGGCCTTGATGAACCCGGTCGCCTGGGAGAAGGAGCCGCTGACCATCGAGCAGGTGCTTGCCTCGCGCATGGTGAGCCATCCGCTGTCGGTCCGCGACTGCTGCCTGGTCACCGATGGCGGCGGCGCGATCGTGATGACCTCGGGCGAACGTGCGAAGACGCTCAAGAAGAAGCCGGTGTACCCGATCGGCTATGGAGAGGGCCTCTCGCACAACAGCATCGCCAACATGGCCGACCTCACGGTGACCGGTGCCGCGGTGTCCGGGCCGCGTGCCTACGCGATGGCCGGCCTCGGTCCGAAGGACATCGACGTGGTCGAGCTGTACGACGCGTTCACCATCACGCCGATCCTGTTCCTGGAAGACCTCGGCTTCTGCCCGAAGGGCGAAGGCGGACGGTTCGTCTCCGGTGGCCGCATCGCCCCGGGCGGCGAACTGCCGGTGGACACCAACGGCGGCGGCCTGTCGTACTGCCATCCGGGCATGTATGGCCTGTTCATCCTGATCGAGGCGGTGCGCCAGCTGCGCGGGGAATGCGGACAGCGCCAGGTCAAGGACGCCGAGACCGCGATCGTGCATGGCAACGGTGGCGTGCTGTCGAGCCAGATCACCTGCATCCTGGGTGGCCCATCGACGGTCTGAGGCCATGTTGAAGGAGATGCGCTCCCGGTCTCCGGGCCGGGGCGCAGGGTGGCTCGTGGCGCTCGCGCTGGGGCTGGGCGCGGCTGTTCCTGCGGGGGTTCCCGTCGCGGGCGCAGCCGTGGCCGGCATCGAGCGGTCCGCCCAGGGCCAGCGCCTGGATCGCTCCATCCGGAAGATCAGCCTGTCGCACCACGTGATCCGCATCCGGGGCCTGGCACCGATCTGCCCGCAGATGAAGCGCGTGCTGTCGATGAACGTGCGCTACGCCGACCTCGATGGCGACAACGCCGAAGAGGCGGTGGTCGAGGCGGTTACCTGCCAGTCTGCGGATGGCAACCCCGACCTCGTCGGGGTATACAAGTACCAGCTGCCCGACAGCGTGCGCGAGCTGCCGACCGAACATGCGGTCCGCTCGGCCGATCCCGTGTTCGCCGGCGCCATCGGACCGCTGCGCCTGGAACTGATCGATGGCAGGCTGGTGCGCTGGTTCGCCATCGAGGGCCCGCGCTGTGCCGGCGGCAAGGTGGCGGCGCCCGGCC
>JAIENF010000205.1 GCA_019751575.1 Burkholderiales bacterium | reverse complement strand
CGCAGGCGCTGGCGCATATCGCGCCGGCCGGGATGCGCGTGTTCAGTCCGGCCTTGCGGATCAGTCGGCCGAGTTCCAGCCCGTCGGGTTCCGAGCCGCCGCCGGAATTGAACAGGATCTCCTCGATCGGGCCGGCACGCTGCAGTTCCTGGGCGAAGCGCTGGGCGTCGCCGCGCTGGATCATGCCCCCGCGCGGAAACTTCTCGCTCTTCGCCTCGTCGCGGATGAGCATCACCCGCCGGCCCTGGTAGTCCATCACCACGAAGTCGACGGCCGCCGCAGGCAGCGGCTGCAGGCAGGCCAGCAGGATCGCGCCCGCCAGCGCCAGGCACAGCAGCGGTGCGCGCAGCCGCGGCTGCACGGGTCGCGAAGGCAGCCGCAGTCGCCCGGTCATCAGACGCGTACGCGCGAGCCGGTGCTCGGGTCGCGGCAGAACGTCGCGGTCTGCCGGACTTCCTGGCCCTGGATCACCGCGATCTCGCGGACCTGTTCGCAGCCGTCGCGCCCGGCGACCTGGGTCGGACCGATGGCCTGCGCGCTGCCGCGGGCGTTGCCGGTCCAGGTGACCGGCGGGGCCGAGTTGTTCGGTCCCTGCTGGGCGACGCGCTGGCGTGCCTCGAGTGCGCGACTCTCGGCGGCGGCCCGGTCCTGCGGGGTGCGGGCCTTCGCCTGCTCCGCGCGCAGCTGCGCTTCGATCTGGGCATTGCGCTGCTGCTGCTCGCGCGCCGCCGCTGCCTCGCGCTCGGCGATCGCCTTCTGGGCTGCGGCTTCGGCCCGCTGGCGGTCGGCCTCGTCGAGCCGCTTGCCGATCAGCGATCCGGCAAAGCCGCCCGCAGCCGCGCCGATCAGTGCGCCGACGATGCGGCGCTCGGGCGAGCCACCGGCCACGGCGGCACCCACGGCTGCGCCGCCGAGTGCACCGACCAGGGTGCCGCTTTCCTGGTTGGTGGCACAGCCGCCAAGGGCGATCGCGCCGGCGAGGACGAGTGCGCCAGACCGGCGCGCGATCGCACTGCGGGTCGCGCTTCCCGGGCGGGTGCTGCGCCGTTCGTTCTGTCCGGATGCGAGGGCTTCTGCAGCGTCATTCATGTCGTTTCCCCTGTCGTTTCTTCCCTGATGTGCGGTGCGTCGTGCGCCTGCCTGCGCGCCGTGGCGCGCCTCCGGCAGTGAAGCCCAGCCGGACGGTTTCGTCAAGGGCGCACGCCACGCCACGTCGCGGGCCACTGCCCGGCGTCATCCCTGCGGTGTGCCCGCAGGCGACGACCCTGTGCAAGCCCTGTCGATGGCCGGCGAACCGTTGCGTACCATCGTCCGGGGATCAGGCGCCGCGATCCACGTATCCGTACGCGAGGTTGGTCCGCCCGTCGCCCTGCTCGTCGTAGATGCGCTTCGCACGCGCGACGAGGTCGTTCTCGAGCCCGGCGCGCATCGCCGGCGTGAACCGGTACAGCCGGGCGGAGTTCTCGGCGAAGATCGCGTTCTTCACCGGGCCATCGGGCGCACCGAGCGGCTTGAATCCATGCTGCTTCTGCATCTCTTCAGGGATCTCGAGACGGCGCAGCGCCTCGATCTGCCATTGCGGTGCGCCGGTCCACACCGCGTCGGTCCCCCATACGATGCGGTCCGCACCGAGGCCGTTGACCAGTTGGCCGAGCATCGCGGCGCACAGGCGCGGTTCGGCCACCGTGCTCTGCGCGAAGATCTGTCCGAGGTCTCCGTACACGTTGTTCACGCCGTACTTCGCCGGGATGTCGGCGAGGTCGGTCACCCAGTCGATGCGCCCGGTCCTCTCGAACTGCTGCCAGCCGGTGTTCTGCGCGCCGCCAGTGAAGCGGAACCCGGAGTGGTAGATCACGAAGTTGAGCTGTGGCCAGTCCTTCGCGGCCTTGCCCACGTCGCGCACGTCGGCGTACCTGACGAGGTCGGGGAACAGCTTGGTCGTCGACGGCGGGAACAGGCCCTTGTGCACGCAGACGTTGGCCAGGCTCGGGTTGGCCTTGCTCGCCTTCACCAGCTTCTCGTAGAACGGGTACATCAGCTTCTCGTCGTCCAGGTGCCAGGGATGGCGCGCGAGGTGCTTGTTGGTGTTGTCGCCGACCGTATAGCCCTTGAACGAATCCGGCTTCAGCACTTCGAGGTCGCGATCGACCTTCTCGAGCCAGCCGGGCATGCCCGGCATGAAGATCGCATGCGAGAACATGCGCTTCGTGCCGCTCTTCGTGTTCACGTTGGTGCGCGCATCGGCCTTCATCTCGTTGGTGAGGAACCAGTCGCGCGGGTCCTCCGAGCCGGAGCCGGAGATCAGCGCGACCTTGGTGTCGCTGTCGAGGTAGATCTCCTTGAAGTAGTTCGCGAACTTCAGGTCCTCGAGGGTCTGCGGCTTGCCGGCGAGCGCCGGGTTCCAGCCCGAGCGGCCGACCGCCTCGCGCGAGCGCACGAAGCCCTCCAGCCGCGTGTCGTCGCGCAGGAAGTGGGTATGCATGTCCATGATGAACTGGCCCTTGAGCGCCGCCGAGCGGGCATTGGCCATCTCGGGCGTGGCTGCCTCGGCCCGGCTCACCATGTAGAGCGGACCGAAGGTCTCGTTCATCGCGACGAAGGCGGCAGCCATGCCGGCGGAGGTCTTGAAGAACGCGCGCCGGGTCATGCCCTGGTGCCCTGCGAGTTCCGTGCCGATCGCCTTCACGCGGGCTTCGAACTCGCGCTGTCGTTCGGTCTGCGGGGCCGGCATGAACTCGTCCGAGGAGACCGACTGCACCGGTATCGGGGAGGCGAACAGCGAGGATTCCGCCGGTGCCAGTCTTGCCAGGTCCTCGTCGCTCATCATGCCCATGCTGTCGTCTCCCGTGCCTGCGTCGCGTGGTCGTTGGTCGCGTGCTCGGCAGATGCCGATGCCCCCGCTCCGTGTCGGAACAGGGAGCCTCGACAATCTACTGCGATTCCGGGAAGCCGGGGCGCTGGCGTCACGGACGCCGCAGATGCCAGGCCTTGGGTCGCGTGAAGGCCTGGATGCCGTGCGTGGACAACGTCAGGCCCAGCCCAGAGTCGCCATGGCCCGACCAGGGCAGGCGCGGGCTCACCCGGTCGCAGCAGTTCCAGTACACGGTGCCGGCTTTCACCCGGGACAGCAACGCGTGGGCGGATGCCTCGTCGCGGGTGAACACGCCAGCCGTCAGGCCATACCGGGTGTCGTTCATCAGTGCCACGGCCTCGTCGTCGCCGGAGACCTTCTGGATGCCGATGATCGGGCCGAAGCTCTCCTCGCGCATCAGCGCCATCGTGTGGTCGACCTCGGTGAATACGGTCGGCGCGTACCAGTTCCCCGGCTGGGGCAGGCGCTTTCCACCGCAGCGCAGCGTGGCACCCCTCGCGCTCGCATCGGCCACCTGCGCGTCCAGCACGTCGAGCTGCGGTGCGCGCGTGATGGCACCGATGTAGGTGTCATCGGCCATCGGGTCGCCCTGCCTGAACCCGGCGACCGTGGCCATGAAATGCTCGACGAACGCGTCGTGCAGGCTTGCGTGGACGTAGATCCGCTCGACCGAGCAGCAGCTCTGCCCGGTGTTGTACATCGCGCCGTCGGCCAGGCTTTCGGCGGCGATCTTCGGGTCGGCGTCGGCGCGGACATAGACCGGGTCCTTGCCGCCCAGCTCGAGCTGCAGCTTGACCAGCCGTGGTGCCAGTGCCTGGGCGATGCGCACGCCGGTGGCGTGGCTGCCGGTGAAGAACAGTCCGTCGAGCGGCTGCTCGAGCAGTGCGGTGCCGACATCGGCGGCGCCGATGACGGCCTGCATCACGTCTCCCGGTATGCCGGCTTCATGCAGCAGCCGCGTGATGTGCAGGCCGGTCAGCGCGGCGTATTCCGAGGGCTTGTACAACACGGCATTGCCGGTGAGCAGCGCCGGCACGATCACGTTGCAGCCGACCAGGTAGGGATAGTTCCAGGCCGAGATGTTGCCGACCACGCCCAGCGGTACATGCGAGATCTGCTCGCGCATGGCGCCGTCGTCGAACACATGCTCGTCACCGATCGCAGCTTCTGTCTGCTCGAGGAAGAAGTCGATGCGTGTCAGCACGCCGTTGATCTCGTTGCGCGACTGGCTGATGGGCTTGCCGACCTCCTGCGTCAACGTGGTCGCCAGTGTCTCGATCCCGGCGGCCAGGCTCGTGCGAAACCGCCCGATCGCAGAAAGGCGCTCGGTCATCGGCGTGGCGGCCCAGCCCGGCTGCGCCGCACGTGCAGCGGTTGCCTTGAGGGCGACCGAGGCCGGGCTGTCGGCTGCGACATCGGCCAGCCGGCGTCCGGTGGCGGGGTTGTGGATCTCGAGTCGATGGCTCATGTCTTTCGCGCGGCCCTTGCCGCCTGGAGGAAATCGTTCAGCAACGGCGTGTCGTCGAACTGGCCCGGCACGGCCCTGTCGTGGAACTCGGGGTGCCACTGCACGGCGGCCACGTAGGTGGGCCCCGGGCGGCGCACCGCCTCGATGATGCCGTCCTGCGGGCAGCGCGCCTCGACCACGAAACCGGGGGCGAGGTCCTTGATGCCCTGGTGGTGGATGCTGTTGGCGCTGGCACGGGTCACGCCCGGGCACAGTTCCGCCAGGCGCGTGCCGGGGACGATCTCGATCTCGTGCCCGTGCTGCTCGTACCGCGCATGCTCGCGGTGCGACCGGGCCGCCGGCTGCTGGGTCGCGATGTCCTGGAACAGCGTGCCGCCGAACTTCACGTTGAGCATCTGCAGGCCCCGGCAGATGCCGAAGATCGGCTTTCCGGCGGCGATGAACGCGTCGATCAGTGCGATCTCGTGGCGGTCGCGCAGCCGGTCGCCCTGCCATTCGGGTCGCAACGGCACCTCGCCGTAGCTCTCGGGCGCGATGTCCGCCCCGCCCTGCAGGACCAGGCCGTCGAGCGCGGCGGCGTAGTCGTCCAGGTTCAGGTCGGCGCGGGTCACGATGCTGTCGCGCGTGACCGCCGGGATCATCACTGCGATGGCGTGGCTGGAGAGCACCCAGTGCGCGACCGACTGCTCCAGGTAGTGCAGGGTCTTGGTGAACACGCCGCCGATCGGCGCGGTCGTCGCGTCCGGGTACAGGACGCGCGACGAGACGCCGATCAGCAGCGGTCGCTCGCCCGCAGGGCTCACAGGGCCTCCAGGAACAGCCGCTCGTAATCCGATGCGGATGCCTTGCGCGGATTGGTCTGGCTGGTGAAGTCCTTGTCCGCCAGCTCGACCAGCCGTGGCAGCTGCGCGCGCGTCACGCCGCGCGCACCCAGGCCGCCCTTGATGCCGATCGTCGCCTTGAGCTCGCGCAGCCAGGGGACGAAGGCCGTGCCGCCGCCGGACAGCCTGGCCGCGTGCGCGAGCGCGTCGAACTTCGCCGGCACCGCTTCGAAGTTCCAGGCGAGCACGGTGTCGATCATCAGCGCGTTGGCCAGGCCATGATGGAGGTCGCAGACGGCGCCCAGCGCATGGGCGCAGGCATGCACCGAGCCGAGGTCCTTCTGGAAGGCGATGGCGCCCATCATCGAGCTCATCATCATGTCGGTTCGGGCGGCCAGGTTTCCCGGCTCGCGCACGGCGACCGCCAGCGCGCGTGCGCCCACGCGCAGGCCTTCCAGCGCGATGCCGTCGCACAGCGGATGGTAGGCCGGCGACAGGTAGCTCTCGATGTTGTGCGTCAGCGCGTCCATGCCGGTGGCTGCGGTGACCGCGGCCGGCAGGCCGAGCGTCAGCTCCGGGTCGGCGAAGACCGCCTGTGCCAGGATCTTCGCGCTGAACACGGTCCGCTTGTGGTGCGTGTCGTTCTCCGACACCACGGCCGAGCGGCCGACCTCGCTGCCGGTGCCCGCGGTGGTCGGCAGCGCCACGAACCAGGGCAGGGGCTGGGTGATGGGCCGGACGTTCGGGTGGTCCCAGACATACTCGAGGATGTCGCCCTCGTGGACGGCCATCAGGCCGACGACCTTGGCCACGTCGAGCGCGGCACCACCGCCGAAGCCGATCACGCAGTCGGCGCCATGCGACTTGAACGCTGCAGCGCCGGCCATCACCTGCGCACAGGTGGGGTTGCCGTGCACGCCATCGAAGACGGCAGGATGCAGGCCACCGAGGTGGCCCCTGAACTCGGACAGCACCGGCAGCGCAGCCAGCGCGCGGTCGGTCACGATCAACGGCCGCTTCAGGCCCCGCGCGAGGAGGTGTTCGGCGACCTGCTTGCGCGCACCGGCACCGAAGGCGATGGCAGTCGGAAACGAAAAATGAGTGATGGTCATCAGATGATCTCGAGGTAGCGCTTCAATTCCCAGTCGGTCACCGCATCCTGCCATTGCCGGTGCTCCCATTCCCGGGTGGCGGCGAAGTGATCGACGAACGTGTCCCCGAGCCAGTCGCGGGCGATGTCGCTGGCGCGGAAGTTCGCGGTGCTCTGCTGCAGCGAGCGCGGCGCGCGCGCCACGTTCTCCGCGCCCTGGTTGGTTCCGGTGATCGCGGGTGCAGTGAGCTTCAGGCCCTTCTCGATGCCGTCCAGGCCGGCGGCGAGCACTGCGGCCATCGCCAGGTACGGGTTCACGTCGGCGCCGGGGCAGCGTGTCTCGAGCCGGGTGGACTTCGGGCTGCCCGCGATGACGCGGAAACTCGCGGTGCGGTTGTCGAAGCCCCAGGTGGGCTTGACCGGCGCCCAGAAGCCGTCGACCAGGCGCTTGTAGCTGTTGATCGTCGGCCAGAACATCGGCGCGAACTCCATCAGGCACGCCACCTGGCCGGCCAGGTAGCTCTCGAACACCGCGCTCATCGAGTGCCGGCCTGCGGCATCGAAGAACACGTTCTTCCGGCCGTCCGAGAGGCTCTGGTGGATGTGCCCCGAGCAGCCGGGCAGCGCCGCGTTCCACTTGGCCATGAAGCTGGGCATCACGTCGAAGCGCTTGCCGATCTCCTTCGCCCCGGTCTTGAACAGGATCGCGCGGTCGGCGGCTTCCAGGGCCTCGCTGAAGGTGATCGCGACCTCGTAGACGCCCGGGCCGGTTTCGGTGTGCAGCCCTTCGATGGGGACGCGGAAGGCCGCCATCTCGTCCATCAGGGCATTGAAGAAGCCACCGTTGTCCGCCATGCGCAGCAGCGAGTAGCCGAACATGCCCGGGGTGATCGTCTCCGGCCCGACGCCGCGTTTGGCCGCCCAGCTCTGCGGCGTCTCGGCGAAGTTGAACCATTCGAACTCCATGCCGGCCATCGGCGCGAAGCCCAGCTTCTCGGCGCGCCTGAGCACCCGCTTCAGGGTCTGCCGCGGACACACGGGGAAGGCCGAGCCGTCGGCGTTGACGAACTCGCCGAGGAAGAACGGCACGCCTGCGTCCCACGGTACATGGCGCGCGGTGCCGAGGTCGATGCGCGCCAGCGCATCGGGGTACCCGTGCTGCCATCCGGTGACCTGCGTGTTGTCGTAGCAGGCGTCATGCGCGTCCCATCCGAACACCACGTCGCAGAAGCCGAAGCCCCCTTCCACGGCCGCAATGAACTTGTCGCGGTGCAGGTACTTGCCGCGCAGGATGCCGTCGATGTCGCTGCAGGCGACCTTGACCTTGACCGTATCGGACGCCCGCACGGCGGCGAGCGCAGGGTGTTCCGTGCCGGCGGTTGCAGATACGTCGGCCGGTGATCTGGAGCCAGCGGATGCCGGGTCGCGCATGGTGGGCGTTCAGTCCTGAGTACGTGAGGGGCGAGGCGGCGGGTGCCGTGCGGGGTTGGCTGGCCGCTCAGCGGGTTTCGAGCAGCGGGTCGCTGGCCGCCCGTTCGCGCTGGCCGGCGGTGAGCAGGAAGTAGACATAGCCGGCCAGCATGAAGCCCGCGAACAGGGCTGCGATCAACGGGTTGAACACGGTGATCGCCAGCAGCGCGGCCACGGCGGTGCACAGCGCGAATGCGGGGAACACCGGGTAGGCTGGCGCGCTGAACGGACGTTCGAGCCCGGGCTCTGTCCTGCGCAGCCGGAACAGCGAAAGCATGCTGATGATGTACATGGTGAGGGCCCCGAAAACCGCCATGGTGACGATGTTCGCGGTCAGTGTCTGTCCGCCGATCTTCACCACTTCGTCGCTGAAGATCGCGGCGATGCCGACCACGCCACCGGCGAGTATCGCGCGGTGCGGCGTATGGAAGCGCGGATGCAGCTGCGCGAACCAGACCGGAAGGTAGCCGGCGCGGGCCAGTGCGAACCACTGCCGCGAATAGCCCAGGATGATGCCGTGGAACGAGGCGACCAGCCCGAAAAGGCCGAGCCAGACCAGCATGGTCAGCCAGCCGCTGGATTCGCCGACCACCATCTTCATCGCCTGCGGCAGCGGGTCGTTGATGTTGGACAGCTGCCGCCAGTCGCCGGCGCCGCCGGCGAACAGCATCACGCCGAAGGCGAGCGCGACCAGGGTCAGGATGCCGGTGACATAGGCGACCGGGATCGAGCGTCGCGGATCCTTCGCCTCCTCTGCCGCCATCGCCACGCCCTCGATCGCCAGGAAGAACCAGATCGCGAACGGGATCGCCGCGATGATGCCGGGGATGGCTGCCAGCGTGAAGCTGTCTGCCCCGGCCCAGCCGCCGGCGGTGAAGTTTGCCATCGAGAAGCCGGGGGCGACCACGCCCATGAAGACCAGCAGCTCGAACACCGCCACCAGAGTGATCAGCAGCTCGAAGGTGGCTGCGATGCGCACGCCGGCGATGTTCAGCGACATGAACACGATGTACGCGCCGACCGCCGCCAGCTTCGGGTCGACGGACGGGAACTGCACGTTGAGGTAGGCGCCGATCGCCAGTGCGATCGCCGGCGGTGCGAACACGAACTCGACCAGCGTGGCGGCACCGGCGAAATAGCCACCGGTCGGTCCGAAAGCGCGCCGCGCGTAGGCGAAAGGCCCGCCTGCGTGCGGGATCGCGGTGGTCAGTTCGGTGAAGCTGAAGATGAAGGTGGTGTACATTGCGGCCACGAACAGCGTCGTGACCAGAAAGCCGAGGGTGCCGGCCGAAGCCCACCCGAAGCTCCAGCCGAAATACTCGCCGGAGATCACGAGGCCGACCGCGATCCCCCACAGTTGCAACGTGGACAGGGTCTTGCGCAGCTGCGGGGAACCGGGAAGGTTGCTCATCGTGGATATCCGCTCACAGGGCCCGCAGGAACTCGCTCACGCGCAGCAGCACGAACTCGTTGTCCTCGTGCCTGCCGGGCTCGCGACCGGCGCCCACGGTCAGGTTGTTGTCGTTGCCGACGATGATGTGGTCCGCATCGACGATGTCGACGTTCTCGATGCACCAGAACGGCATCGTGAACCGGCCGGCGATCGTGCCCTGTTTCGCGCGCTTGTCCGGGTCCGCGATGTTGAGCAGGTCGATGTAGCCGATCTTCCGCACCACGCCGTCCGGTGCGGTGCCGCCGAGGTCGATCTTGTAGACCCGCTTGAACTGCGCCGGTGCGTTGAAGCAGTCGGCGCGTGCCGGGCCATTGCAGGCCAGTTCCGGGATGCCCTCCCGGTTGTCCCGTTCGACGATCAGCGCGGTGGTGCCGTCGATCATGTTGAAGTCGCCGATGTTGTGCCCGTTGACTTCCAGCTGGTAGCGCCAGGAGCGGCCGGTGTAGGCGCCCTTCTGCACGTCGAACTCGAGGATGCGCAGCGCTTCGCGGCCGTCCGCCATCTCCCAGCCCTTGGTCGCTTCGTTCCAGATCGGGCCTTCGAGCAGCGGGTAGAGGAACCGTCCGTCCGGCGAGGCCGCCATGCCCTCGAAGCCGCGCGAGCGGCGCACCACCGTGTTGAACTGCCCCGGCACGTTCGGCGTGGTCACGGCGAAGTGGTCGGGCGAGCGCACCACGCGGCCGTCGATCACGGTCTCGAACAGGCCGGTGACCTTGCCGTTGCGGTCGGTGCGGATCAGGTACGGGCCCAGTTCGTCGCCGAACCAGAAGTTGTCGCCGATGACCTGGATCGACTCGATGTCGAGGTCGGCGCCGGTGAGGTAGCGGGTCTTGCTCGCCGAGTTGACGATGTTGAACGGCAGGATGCCGTCCGGGTCATGCAGGAACACGGTGCGCAGGATGACGATCTGGTGCGTCTTCCAGTCGAAGCGCACGTGGTAGAACATCAACATCGCGTCCGGCGAGTTGGCACGGGTGCCGAAGCCGTTGTCGCCGGTCACCCAGGCGGTGCCGTCCTTCATCCACTTGATGCCGGAGAAGCCCTGGATCGGCTGGCCCTTGAACGGCGTGTCGACGCCGGTGAAGCGAGGAACCTTGGGGTCGGACAGGAACGAGATGCCGGGGATCGAGCCGATCTGGTCGCGGCGGCGCGTGTCCGGATGGGTGAAGCGCCCGGACACGGCCATCGAGGCCGGCGCATCGGCCGGCGGCCTGGTGAACGTCGCGGCCGGCAGGATGGCCTGCCCGACGAGGGTGGCGGGGAATGCCTGCGCTGCGACGGCATCCGGGGTGGCGATCATCGCCGACACCCCGAGGGTGCAGGCAATGGCCATCGGACGAACGAGCGAAACCAGTCGGTAGCTCATGGAAGATCTCCGGTTCTGTGGGTTCGACAGCGACCCGGAGGGCGTTCGCGCCGTCCGGGCTGGGGAATGCGGCAGGAACGGGCCGTCGCGACGCGCGTGCGGCGACGGCCCGGGCGTGGCTTACAGCTCCTCGAGCGTGGCCATCGTGATGTTCTTCCAGATCATCGGCGCACGTCCGGGACGCAGCTCGATCATGTACACCTCGTCGTTGGCCTGGCGCACGCGGTTCAGTGCTTCGTCCGGCTTGAGGCCGAGCAGCTCGGCCATGATCTGCGGGTTGCTGCCGCCGTGGCCGACGATCAGGATGTTGCCCCCGTTCTTGTGCCGCGACAGGATGTCGCGGGTGGCCGCGCCGACGCGCTTCCACTGGTCGCCCAGCGATTCGCCGCCGTCGAGCGAATCGTCGACGATGCGGATGCGGCGCCGGTATTCGGCCGACATTTGCGCATTGTTCTTCGGATCGTCGACGATGCCCTCGAACTTGCCGTGGCTGCGTTCGTTCAGCCCGGGAATCGCCGTCTGCTTCACGCCGGTGAAGCCCTCGGCAGTCTGCCGGGTGCGCACCAGGGCTGCGGTGTAGATGTGGTCGAGCTGCACGCCGCGCATGCGCTCGACCAGCGCCGCCGCCTGCTTGCGGCCGGTCTCGTTGAGCGAGTTGTCGGTGTTGCCCTGGACACGCAGCGCGACGTTCCAGTCGGTGATGCCATGGCGGGCGATGTACACGCGCAGCACGTTGTCTGCGGCGAAGGCCGGGGCGGCGATCGCGAGCGCGGTGGCGGCGACGATCATGTGCACGAGCTTGCGGGCGGAAAGCATGGTTCGGTTCCTCGTTCGGGGTCGATGGTGGCGGGTGCGTCCGGCCTGGGCCGGTGCGCGACAGGCGTTTCGGTGCGCCCGCCTGCTGAAGGTAGGGGATGGCCTGCTGCGCCGCTATCGGATTTCGGCAATGCAGCCCGGCGGGCGGGTGCCTTCAGGGTTGCCGGTCCCTGCGGCCACCGATCCTTGGTACGGGAGTTGCTCGGGCTTGAGGCCGAGATGCGCGCCCGACCCTCGAATTCCGGTAACACGACTGATCTACAACGATCTTCTTCCTGTCCCTCGCGGAGGCACCGATGCCCGTGAACGTGCAACCTGCAGAAGCACCCGTCGCCGCTTTCCGGTGCTTCGATGCCCAGGAGCAGGCTGCGGTCCTTCCCGGCTGGAACCAGGCGTACTGGCAACTGTCCCGGGGCGTGTTCGACGGCAGCGTCCGCGCCGTGAGCTTCGAGGGCACCTATGTGTTCATCGAGTCGGCCAACCGTGCACTGCTGCAGCGCGGCCACCTCGCGCGGGGCACCCTTGCGGTTGCCGTGCCGTTGCGGCTGGCGGGTGCCGCCCGCTTCTGCGGAGAAGCCTGCTCGATCGACCAGGCCTATGTGTACTCGGGCCGGGATGGCTTCGAGTTCTGCTCGCCGGCCGACCACCAGGTCGCCGGCATCGCGCTGTCGCCGGAACTCGTGTCCGCGCTCGGCGGCGTGAACGGCCCGGCTGGCCTGCTCGACCGCATGGGCGACCGGGCGCAGGTACGCTGCGCCGATCCGCAGGCCCTCGAATCGATGCGCCGCCTGGTGTCCGGCCTGATGGAGGCGTTCGCGACCACGCCGGTGCTGGTGTCCAACCGCCATGCCCGCGCAGCGCTGAAGGATGCGATCGTCGCCAATGTGTGCGAACTGCTCGAGGACGCCGGCGCGCCCGCCGTGGTGCCGCTGCAGTTGCGCGCGCGCTGGGCCCTCGTCGCGCGCGCGCGTGAACTGATCGAAGCGGCGCCGCATGAGCCGATGAACGTCGCCCGCCTGTGCGCCGCGCTCGAGGTCAGCCGGCGCACGCTGCAGTATTGCTTCCAGGACGTCCTCGGACTGAGCCCGATCGCGTACCTGCGCGCATTGCGCTTCAATGGTGCACGCCGTTCGTTGCTGGGCGGCTCCGCCGTCACCGATGCAGCGCTCGACTGGGGCTTCTGGCACCTCGGCCAGTTCGCCGCCGACTACCGGCAGATGTTCGGCGAGTTGCCGTCCGCCACGGCGCATCGCCTGCGTGCAGGCAGCGTACGCTGAGCCGTCAGATCTCCACCTGCGTGCCCAGTTCGATCACCCGGTTCGGCGGCAGGCGGAAGTAGGTGGCGGCACTGCCCGCATTGCGCGCCATCGTCGAGAACAGCCGTTCCCGCCACAGCGCCATGCCGGCCTTGACCGTCGGCACCACCGTCTCGCGCGACAGGAAGAACGAGGTTTCCATCATCTCGAACGGCTGGCCCGCGGCCGGCAGCCGCGCCAGGGCGGCCGGCACGTCCGGTATGTCCCGGAAGCCGAAGTGGATCAGCACCCGGTAGAAGCCGTTGCCCAGCGGTTCGATCGTGATGCGCTGGTCGGACGCCACGTAGGGCACGTCGGCGATGACCACGGTCAGCAGGAACACGCGTTCGTGCAGGACCTTGTTGTGCAGCAGGTTGTGCAGCAGCGCATGCGGCACGCCGTCACGATCGGCCGTCAGGAACACGCCGGTGCCCTCGACGCGCGAGGGCGGGTGGCGGGTCAGGCCTTCGATGAACGTCTTGAGATCGATCGCCGATTCGCGCAGGCTGCCCATCAGCAGTTCGCGTCCGCGCTTCCAGGTGGTCAGCAGCGTGAAGCCGACCAGGCCCAGCATCAGCGGGAACCAGCCACCGTCGAGCACCTTCAGCGTGTTGGCGCCGAAGAAGGCGAGGTCGATGGCCAGGAACACGGTGAGGAATGCGCCGGTGCGCAGGTAGCTCCAGCCCCAGATCCGGCGGAACACGACCGCCGCAAGCACCGTATCGATGGCCATCGTGCCGGTGACCGCGATGCCGTATGCCGAGGCCAGGGCTCCCGAAGACTGGAAGCCCAGCACCAGTGCTATCACCGCGGCAAGCAGCATCCAGTTGACCCAGGGGATGTAGACCTGCCCGATCTCGTTCTCGGAGGTGTGCACGATCGCCAGCCGTGGGCAGTAGCCTAGCTGGATCGCCTGCCGGGTCATCGAGAACGCCCCGGAGATCACGGCCTGCGAGGCGATCACCGTGGCCGCGGTGGCAAGCAGCAGCATCGGTGCCTGCGCCCAGTCGGGGAACATGAGGTAGAACGGATTGCGGATGGAGGTCGGGTCGCGCAGCATCAAGGCGGCCTGCCCGAAGTAGGTGAGGATCAGTGCCGGCAGCACCAGCCCGAACCAGGCGATGCGGATCGGCCTGCGCCCGAAGTGGCCCATGTCGGCATACAGCGCTTCGGCCCCGGTCACCGCGAGCACGACCGCGCCAAGGACGAACACCGCCGAGAAGCGCTGCTCGACCAGGAAGGCAAGCCCGTAGCCC
>JAIENF010000342.1 GCA_019751575.1 Burkholderiales bacterium | reverse complement strand
GTCAGCGTCGTCTTGCCGTGGTCCACGTGACCGATCGTACCGACGTTCACGTGCGGCTTCGTGCGTTCGAATTTTCCCTTGGCCATGACTTGATCTTCCTTGCTAGGTGTACTGACCGATCACTTCTTGTTGATGATCGCCTCGGCGACATTGCGCGGCGCTTCGGTGTAGTGCTTGAATTCCATCGTGTAGGTCGCGCGGCCCTGCGACAGCGAACGCAGCGTCGTGGAGTAGCCGAACATCTCGGCGAGCGGCACTTCCGCCTTGATCACCTTGATGCCGCCGACCATGTCTTCCATGCCCTGCACGATGCCGCGCCGGCCGGAAAGGTCGCCCATCACGTTGCCCATGTAGTCTTCGGGCGTCTCGACCTCGACCGCCATCATCGGCTCGAGCAGCACCGGGTTGGCCTTGCGCATCGCATCCTTGAACGCCATGGACGCCGCCATCCGGAACGCGTTCTCGTTCGAGTCGACGTCATGGTAGGAGCCGTCGAACAGCGTGACCTTCACGTCCACCACCGGGAAGCCGGCGAGCACGCCATTGGGCAGCGTGTCGACCAGGCCCTTGTTCACCGCCGGGATGAACTCGCGCGGCACGGTGCCGCCCTTGATCGCGTCGACGAACTCGAAACCCTTGCCGGCCTCGTTCGGCTCGAGCTTGATCCAGACGTGGCCGTACTGGCCGCGGCCACCCGACTGCTTGACGAACTTGCCTTCCTGCTCGACCGACTTCTTGACGGCCTCGCGGTAGGCGACCTGGGGCGCGCCCACGTTCGCCTCGACGCTGAACTCGCGGCGCATCCGGTCGACCAGGATCTCGAGGTGCAGCTCGCCCATGCCGGAGATGATCGTCTGGCCGGACTCTTCGTCGCTGCGCACACGGAATGACGGATCTTCCTGGGCGAGGCGGCCCAGCGCGATGCCCATCTTCTCCTGGTCGGCCTTGGTCTTGGGCTCGACCGCGACGTGGATCACCGGCTCCGGGAAGACCATCTTCTCGAGGGTGATCACGTTGTCGGGGCTGCACAGCGTGTCGCCGGTGGTCGCGTCCTTCAGGCCGACCGCCGCGGCGATGTCGCCCGCGCGCACTTCCTTGATCTCTTCGCGCTGGTTCGCATGCATCTGCAGGATGCGGCCGATGCGTTCCTTGCGGTCCTTGATCGGGTTGTAGATGGTGTCGCCGGTGTTGACGACCCCCGAGTACACCCGGAAGAAGATCAGCTGGCCGACGTAAGGATCGGTCATGATCTTGAATGCGAGCGCGGCAAACGGCGCGTCGTCGGACGCAGAGCGCACGACTTCCTTGCCACGGTCATCCTCGCCGGTGACCGGCTTCACTTCGGTCGGCGCCGGCAGGTAGTCGAGCACGGCGTCGAGCATGGCCTGCACGCCCTTGTTCTTGAAGGCCGAGCCGCACAGCATCGGCACGATCTCGCTGGAGATCGTGCGCGCACGGATGCCCTTCTTGATGTCTTCCTCGCTCAGGTCGCCGCTGTCGAGGTAGCTGTTCATCAGCTCCTCGGACGACTCCGCGGCGGCCTCGAGCATCTTCTCGCGCCACTCCGTCGCGGTGTCGGCGAGGTCTTCCGGGATGTCGACGAGTTCGAACTTCATGCCCTGCGAAGCCTCGTCCCAGAGGATCGCCTTCATGCGGACCAGGTCGACGACGCCCTTGAAGTTCTCTTCGGCACCGATCGGGATCTGCATCGCCACGACGTTGGCCTGCAGCCGCGCCTTCATCTGGTCGTAGACCTTGAAGAAGTTGGCGCCGGTGCGGTCCATCTTGTTGACGAACGCAAGCCGCGGGACCTTGTACTTGTTCGCCTGCCGCCAGACCGTCTCGGACTGGGGCTGCACGCCGCCGACCGCGCAATAGACCATGCAGGCGCCGTCGAGCACGCGCATCGACCGCTCGACCTCGATCGTGAAGTCGACGTGGCCGGGGGTGTCGATGATGTTGATGCGGTGTTCAGGGCGCGCCATGTCCATGCCGCGCCAGAAGCAGGTGGTCGCCGCCGACGTGATCGTGATGCCCCGCTCCTGCTCCTGCTCCATCCAGTCCATCGTCGCCGCACCGTCGTGCACTTCGCCGATCTTGTGGTTAACGCCGGTGTAGAACAGGATGCGTTCGGTGGTCGTCGTCTTCCCCGCATCGATGTGCGCGGAAATGCCGATGTTGCGGTAACGGTCGATGGGTGTTTTGCGAGGCACTTGGTAAGACCTTTGCGTTGGTTGGCGTCAATCCGGGATCGCCGGGTTACACCAGCGGAGCACCAGCAGTGATTTTTCGAAGCCTGATCAGAAGCGGTAGTGCGAGAAGGCCTTGTTTGCCTCCGCCATGCGGTGCACTTCCTCGCGCTTCTTGATCGCGCCGCCACGGCCTTCCGCGGCCTCGGCGATTTCGTTGGCCAGGCGCTGGCCCATCGACTTCTCGCCGCGCTTGCGGGCGGCCTCGCGCAGCCAGCGCATGGCGAGCGCGGTGCGGCGGATCGGACGCACTTCGACCGGGACCTGGTAGTTCGCGCCGCCGACGCGGCGGCTCTTCACCTCGACCATCGGGCGGATGTTCCCGAGCGCGAGCGTGAACAGCTCGAGCGGATCCTTGCCCGACTTCTTGCCGAGCTGGTCGAGCGCGCCGTAGATGATGCGTTCGGCGACCGACTTCTTGCCGCTCATCATCAGCACGTTGATGAACTTGGCGACTTCCTGGCTGCTGAACTTCGGGTCCGGCAGGATCTGGCGTTTGGGTACTTCGCGACGACGGGGCATGTCTGTTCCTCGGGCTGCAGGCTGGGCTTAGGCTGCCTTGGGTTTCTTGGCGCCGTACTTCGAACGGCTCTGCTTGCGGTCCTTGACGCCCTGGGTGTCCAGGCTGCCGCGGACGACGTGGTAACGCACGCCGGGAAGATCCTTCACCCGGCCGCCGCGGATCAGCACCACCGAGTGTTCCTGCAGGTTGTGGCCTTCGCCACCGATGTAGCCGATCACCTCGAAGCCGTTCACCAGGCGCACCTTCGCGACCTTGCGCAATGCCGAGTTCGGCTTCTTCGGGGTCGTGGTGTAGACGCGCGTGCAGACGCCGCGCCGCTGCGGGGAATTCTGCAGGGCCGGAACCTTGCTCTTGGTCTTGACCGGTTCACGGCCATGGCGCACCAGCTGATTGATCGTGGGCATTTATCGAGCCATCAAAAGTTGAGGAAGACGCGAAGGCGCCGTCCTCGTTGGGACAATTACGGAGCGTTGAAACGTACCGACCTGCGTGTGTTCTGCGTGCGTGCTGCCTGATGCAATGCTGCTTCTCGTGGTCGAACGGCCCGACAGGGGAGCGCCGCAGTGGAATGCGACGGCGCGGCCCTTGCGCTTGAAACCGTGCGACACCGGCGGGATACGTTTTCGACTGCTGCGGTGAGCCCGAGGCCGTGGTGCGGCATCGGGGACACTACCCGTCTCGAAACGTCTTGCCGGGGAGGCGAAGCGGTCGGGTCGGCCCACCCCGCAGGGATGGACGCTGCCCGCACTGCCCGTTCAGCCCCGGTTTGCCGGAACGAAAAAAGATCAAGAGTTTAGGATGGGGGTGAGCCCCTGTCAAGCCACCTGCTGCTCGGACTCGCTCCCTGCCACGGCCGCCGGTTCGGCGGCCCCGGCACCCGCTTCCCCGGAATCCTTCACCGGCGGGTTGCGCCGGGTGTTGTGGTACGCCAGGCCGGTACCGGCAGGGATCAGCCGGCCGACGATGACGTTCTCCTTCAGGCCGCGCAGGTCGTCCTTCTTGCCCATGATCGCCGCTTCGGTCAGGACACGGGTGGTCTCCTGGAACGAAGCTGCCGAGATGAACGAGTCGGTGGACAGCGATGCCTTGGTGATGCCGAGCAGCATGTATTCGAAGTGGGCGGGCGTCTTGCCTTCGGCCTCGACGCGTTCGTTCTCCTCGAACACATCGGCGCGCTCGACCTGTTCGCCGACGATGAACTTGGTGTCCCCGGCGGCGACGATCATCACCCGGCGCAGCATCTGCCGGACGATGACCTCGATGTGCTTGTCGTTGATCTTGACGCCCTGCAGGCGGTAGACGTCCTGCACTTCGTCGATGATGTAGCGCGCAAGCGCCTCGACGCCCTGCAGGCGCAGGATGTCGTGCGGGTCGGCCGGGCCGTCGACGATCGACTCGCCCTTGTTCACCACCTGGCCGTCGTGCACCAGCACGTGCTTTTCCTTCGGGATCAGGAACTCGTGCGTGACGCCGTCCATGTCGGTGATCACCAGGCGCTGCTTGCCCTTGGTGTCCTTGCCGAACGACACGGTACCGGTGATCTCGGCAAGCATGCCGGCATCCTTCGGCGACCGCGCCTCGAACAGCTCTGCCACCCGCGGCAGGCCGCCGGTGATGTCGCGCGTCTTGGAGGTCTCCTGCGGGATGCGGGCCAGCACGTCGCCGACCGAGACATCCTGGCCGTCACGCACCGAAATCACCGCGCCGATCTGGAACGAGTAGATGGCAGGCTGCTCGGTACGGGCGATCTTGACTTCATTGCCCGCTTCGTCGATCAGCTTGACCTGCGGACGCACGCCCTTCACCTGGGCGCCGGCACGGCGCTTCGGGTCGATCACGACCAGCGTCGACAGGCCGGTGACCTCGTCGATCTGCCGCGCCACGGTCACGCCTTCCTCGACGTTCTCGAACTTGATGCGGCCGCTGTACTCCGTGATCATCGGACGGGTGTGCGGATCCCAGTTGGCCAGCACCTGCCCGGCCTTCGTGGTGTCGCCGTCCTTGGCGGTCAGCGTCGCGCCGTACGGAACCTTGTGGCGCTCGCGCTCGCGGCCGCTCTCGTCGACCACCAGCACCTCGCCGGAACGCGAGATCGCGACCGGCTCGCCGCGTGCGTTGGTCACGTAGCGCATCGTGCCCGAGAAGCGGATGGTGCCCGCCGACTTGGTCTCGATCAGGCTGGCCACCGCGGTACGCGAAGCCGCGCCGCCGATGTGGAAGGTGCGCATCGTGAGCTGGGTACCCGGCTCGCCGATCGACTGGGCGGCGATGACGCCGACCGCCTCGCCGACGTTGGCGATCTGGCCGCGGCCGAGGTCGCGTCCGTAGCACTTGGCGCACAGGCCCCAGCGCGTCTCGCAGGTCAGCGGCGTACGCACCTCGACCTCGTCGATGCCCAGCGCTTCGATCGACTCGATCGAATCCTCGTCGAGCAGCACGCCGGCGTCGAACAGCACTTCCTGGGTCTCGGGGTGGACCACCTCGGCCGCCAGCACGCGGCCGAGCACGCGCTCGCCCAGCGATTCGACGACCTCGCCACCCTCGACCAGCGCACGCATCGCGAAGCCCTGGGTGGTGCCGCAATCCTGCTCGGTGACCACCAGGTCCTGGGTCACGTCGACCAGGCGGCGGGTCAGGTAGCCCGAGTTGGCGGTCTTCAGTGCGGTATCGGCCAGGCCTTTCCGCGCGCCGTGGGTCGAGATGAAGTACTGCAGGACGTTCAGGCCCTCGCGGAAGTTCGCGGTGATCGGCGTCTCGATGATCGAGCCGTCAGGCTTGGCCATCAGTCCGCGCATGCCGGCGAGCTGGCGGATCTGCGCGGCGGAACCGCGTGCACCCGAGTCGGCCATCATGTAGATCGCGTTGAACGATTCCTGCATCACCGGCTTGCCCTTTTCCATCTTGGGCACCTTGTGGCCGCCTTCGTCGACCAGGACCGGCTCGCTGCCGAGCTGCTCCATCATCGCCTTGGCGACCAGGTCGCCGGCGCGGCCCCAGATGTCGACCACCTTGTTGTAGCGCTCGCCCTGGGTGACCAGGCCCGAGGTGTACTGCGCCTCGATCTCCTGGACTTCCTTCTGGGCGGCACCGATGAGCTTTTCCTTCTCGTTCGGCACCAGCATGTCGCCGACCGCGATGGAGACGCCGGCGCGGGTGGCCAGCGTGAAGCCGGACTGCATCAGCTTGTCGGCGAAGATGACCGTCTCGCGCAGGCCGCAGCGGCGGAACGCGCCGTTGATCAGGCGCGAGATCTCCTTCTTCTTCAGCGTCTTGTTGATCACCTGGAAGGGCAGGCCCGGGGGCAGGATCTCGGACAGCATCGCGCGGCCGACGGTGGTGTCGTAGCGCTTGATCGACTCGACGCGCTCACCGTTGTCGTCGAACAGCACTTCGCGGATGCGGATCTTCACCTTGGCCTGCAGCTCGCACTGGCCGGTCTCGTAGGCGCGGCGGCCTTCCGAGACGTCGATGAAGGCCATGCCTTCGCCGCGCGCACCGATCTTCTCGCGGGTGGCGTAGTACAGGCCCAGCACGATGTCCTGCGACGGCACGATGATCGGCTCGCCGTTGGCCGGCGACAGCACGTTGTTCGACGACAGCATCAGCGTGCGTGCTTCCATCTGCGCTTCCAGCGACAGCGGCACGTGGACGGCCATCTGGTCGCCGTCGAAGTCGGCGTTGAACGCCGCGCAGACCAGCGGATGCAGCTGGATCGCCTTGCCTTCGATCAGCACCGGCTCGAACGCCTGGATGCCCAGGCGGTGCAGGGTCGGGGCGCGGTTGAGCATCACCGGGTGCTCGCGGATGACGTCTTCCAGGATGTCCCAGACCGCCGGCTCTTCGCTCTCGACCATGCGCTTGGCGGCCTTGATGGTGGTCGCCATGCCCAGCACTTCGAGCTTGTTGAAGATGAACGGCTTGAACAGCTCGAGCGCCATCTTCTTCGGCAGGCCGCACTGGTGCAGCTTGAGCTGCGGGCCCACCACGATGACCGAACGGCCGGAGTAGTCGACGCGCTTGCCCAGCAGGTTCTGCCGGAAGCGGCCGCCCTTGCCCTTGATCATGTCGGCCAGCGACTTCAGCGGGCGCTTGTTGGCGCCGGTCATCGCCTTGCCGCGGCGGCCGTTGTCGAGCAGCGAGTCGACGGCTTCCTGCAGCATGCGCTTCTCGTTGCGCACGATGATCTCGGGGGCCTTCAGCTCGAGCAGGCGCTTCAGGCGGTTGTTGCGGTTGATCACCCGGCGGTACAGGTCGTTCAGGTCGGAGGTCGCGAAGCGGCCGCCGTCCAGCGGCACCAGCGGACGCAGGTCCGGCGGCAGCACCGGCAGCACTTCCATGATCATCCAGTCGGGCTTGATGCCCGACTTCTGGAACGCCTCGAGCACCTTCAGGCGCTTGGCGATCTTCTTGATCTTGGTCTCGGAGCTGGTCGCCGCGAGGTCGGTGCGCAGCGTCTCGACTTCACGGTCGAGGTCGAGGTTGCGCAGCAGCGCGCGCACGCCCTCGGCGCCCATGCTGGCCGAGAACTCGTCGCCGTGCTCTTCCAGCTTGGCGAGGTAGTCGTCTTCGGTCAGCAGCTGGCCGCGCTTGAGCGGGGTCATCCCCGGCTCGGTGACCACGTATGCCTCGAAGTACAACGCCCGTTCGATGTCGCGCAACGTCATGTCGAGCACCATGCCCAGGCGCGACGGCAGCGACTTCAGGAACCAGATGTGGGCGACCGGCGAGGCGAGCTCGATGTGGCCCATGCGCTCGCGGCGGACCTTCGACAGGGTGACTTCGACGCCGCACTTCTCGCAGATGACGCCGCGGTGCTTCAGGCGCTTGTACTTGCCGCACAGGCACTCGTAGTCCTTGACCGGCCCGAAGATCTTCGCGCAGAACAGGCCGTCGCGCTCGGGCTTGAAGGTGCGGTAGTTGATGGTCTCGGGCTTCTTGACCTCGCCGTACGACCACGAACGGATCTTGTCGGGCGAGGCCAGCCCGATCTTGATCGCGTCGAATTCTTCTTCCTGGGTGACTTGCTTGAACAGGTCGAGCAAAGCTTTCATTCGTCACTCCTTGTTGAAACCGATGGGTGCTGCAGCAGGGGTGCGTCGCGCACGGATGCGCCGGAACAGCCGTCCTGCCTCAATAGCGTTCGAGGTCGATGTCGATCGCGAGCGAGCGGATCTCCTTCACCAGCACGTTGAACGACTCCGGCATGCCGGCATCGATCTTGTGCTCGCCCTTGACGATGTTCTCGTAGACCTTGGTACGGCCCGACACGTCGTCCGACTTGACCGTGAGCATTTCCTGCAGCGTGTAGGCGGCGCCGTACGCTTCCAGCGCCCAGACCTCCATCTCGCCGAAACGCTGGCCGCCGAACTGCGCCTTGCCGCCCAGCGGCTGCTGGGTGACCAGGCTGTACGGGCCGGTCGAGCGGGCGTGCATCTTGTCGTCGACCAGGTGGTGCAGCTTGAGCACGTGCATGTAGCCGACCGTGACCTCGCGCTCGAACGGGTCGCCCGAGCGGCCGTCATGCAGCCGCACCTGGCCGCTGGTGGGCAGGCCCGCCAGCTCGAGCATGCCCTTGATCTCGCCTTCGGTCGCACCGTCGAAGACCGGGGTCGCGAACGGCACGCCCTTCTTCAGGTTGCCCGCCAGCGCCAGCACCTCGCCATCGTCCAGCGACTCGATCTGCTCGGGCTGGCCGCTGTCGTTGTAGACGTGCGTCAGGAACTTGCGCACCTCGGAGGCGTTGGCCTGCGCCCGCAGCATCTTGTCGATGCGCTGGCCGAGGCCCTTGGCCGCCCAGCCGAGGTGGGTCTCGAGGATCTGGCCGACGTTCATCCGCGACGGCACGCCGAGCGGGTTGAGCACGACGTCGACCGGGGTGCCGTCGTCCATGTACGGCATGTCCTCGACCGGGACGATCTTCGAGATCACGCCCTTGTTGCCGTGGCGGCCGGCCATCTTGTCGCCCGGCTGCAGGCGGCGCTTCACGGCCAGGTAGACCTTGACCATCTTGATCACGCCCGGCGACAGCTCGTCGCCGCTGGTCAGCTTGCGCTTCTTCTCTTCGAACATGTGGTCGAAGCGCAGGCGCACCTGCTCGATGCCGTCGTTCAGCTGCTCGAGCTGGGTGGCGGCTTCGTCGCTCGCCAGCCCGATGTCGAACCAGTGGAAGCGGTCGAGGCCGTCGAGGTAGGCCTTGGTGATCTTGGTGCCCTTGGCCAGCTTGTTCGGGCCCTTGTTCGCGACCTTGTTCACCAGCAGGCGCTCGATACGGCCGAAGGTGTCGTCCTCGACGATGCGCAGCTGGTCGGCGAGGTCCATCTTGTAGCGCTTCAGCTCGTCGTCGATGATCTGCTGGGCGCGCTTGTCCCGCTCGATGCCTTCGCGGGTGAACACCTGGACGTCGATCACGGTGCCGGTCATGCCCGGGGGCACGCGCAGGCTGGTGTCCTTCACGTCGGAGGCCTTCTCGCCGAAGATCGCGCGCAGCAGCTTCTCTTCCGGGGTCAGCTGGGTCTCGCCCTTCGGCGTGACCTTGCCGACCAGCACGTCGCCCGCCTCGACCTCGGCACCGATGTAGATGATGCCCGACTCGTCAAGGCGGCCGAGCTGGTTCTCGGACAGGTTGGAGATGTCGCGGGTGATCTCTTCCGGCCCGAGCTTGGTGTCGCGCGCGACGACCGACAGCTCCTCGATGTGGATCGAGGTGAAGCGGTCTTCGGCGACCACGCGCTCCGAGATCAGGATCGAATCCTCGAAGTTGTAGCCGTTCCACGGCATGAACGCGACCAGCAGGTTCTGGCCCAGCGCGAGCTCGCCCAGGTCGGTCGATGCACCGTCGGCGATCACGTCGCCACGGGCGATGACGTCGCCGACCTTCACGATCGGCCGCTGGTTGATGTTCGTGTTCTGGTTCGAACGCTGGTACTTGACCAGGTTGTAGATGTCCACGCCGACTTCGCCGGCGCCGGTCTCGTTGTCGTTCACGCGCACCACGATGCGGCTGGCGTCGATGTAGTCGACCACGCCGCCACGCAGCGCCTGCACCGCGGTGCCGGAGTCGACCGCGACGGTGCGCTCGATGCCGGTGCCGACCAGCGGCTTCTCGGGACGCAGGCAGGGCACGGCCTGGCGCTGCATGTTCGAGCCCATCAGCGCCCGGTTGGCGTCGTCATGCTCGAGGAACGGGATCAGCGAGGCGGCGACCGACACGATCTGCGCCGGCGCGACGTCCATGTACTCGATCTTGTCCGGCGCGGCCATCGTGAATTCGTTGTGCTGGCGGCAGGAGATGATCTGGTCGACGAACTTGCCGTTCTTGTCCAGTTCCGCGTTCGCCTGGGCGATCGTGTACTTGCTCTCCTCGATCGCCGACAGGAAAACGATCGCATCGGTGACCCGGCTGCCCTCGACCTTGCGGTAGGGGGTCTCGAGGAAGCCGTACTCGTTGGTGCGCGCGTACAGCGCCAGCGAGTTGATCAGGCCGATGTTCGGGCCTTCCGGCGTCTCGATCGGGCACACGCGGCCGTAGTGGGTCGGGTGCACGTCGCGCACCTCGAAGCCGGCACGCTCTCGCGTCAGGCCGCCCGGCCCGAGCGCGGACACGCGCCGCTTGTGGGTGATCTCGGACAGCGGGTTGGTCTGGTCCATGAACTGCGACAGCTGGCTGGAGCCGAAGAATTCGCGGATCGCGGCCGACACCGGCTTCGCGTTGATCAGGTCGTGCGGCATCAGGTTCTCGGACTCCGCCTGCGACAGGCGTTCCTTCACCGCGCGCTCGACCCGCACCAGGCCGGCACGGAACTGGTTCTCGGCCAGCTCGCCGACCGAACGCACCCGGCGGTTGCCCAGGTGGTCGATGTCGTCGATCTCGCCGCGGCCGTTGCGCAGCTCGACCAGGATCTTGATGACGGCGACGATGTCCTCGGCGGCCAGCGTCGGCGCACCCTTCACTTCGTTGCGGCCGATGCGGCGGTTGAACTTCATCCGGCCGACGGCGGACAGGTCGTAGCGCTCCTCGGCGAAGAACAGGCCGTGGAACAGGCTGCGGACCGCGTCTTCGGTCGGCGGTTCGCCGGGACGCATCATCCGGTAGATCGCGACCTGGGCGGCGATCTGGTCCGGCGTCTCGTCGATGCGCAGCGTCTGCGAGATGTACGGGCCTTCGTCGAGGTCGTTGGTGTAGATGGTCTGGATCTGGTCCGCCTTGCCGCCGCGGAACAGGTCGATCAGGTCTTCGGTGATCTCGTCGTTGGCGCGCGCCAGGATCTCGCCGGTCTCGGTGTCGATCACGTTGTGCGCCAGCGCGCGGCCGAGCAGGTACTCGCCCGGCACGGTGATGTTCTTCAGCCCGGCCTGCTCGATCTCGCGCACGTGCTTGGCGGTGATCCGCTTGTCGCGCTGGACGATCACCTTGCCCGACTTGGTCACGAAGTCGAAGCCGGCGGTGTCGCCGCGCAGCCGCTCGGGCACGAGGTCGACGGTGATCTCGCCCTTGGCGAAATGGAAGGTGTCCGTCTTGAAGAAGTCGGCGAGGATCTGCTCAGGGTTGTAGCCGAGCGCCTTGAGCAGGATCGTCACCGGCATCTTGCGGCGGCGGTCGACGCGGAAATACAGGTAGTCCTTCGGATCGAACTCGAAGTCGAGCCACGAGCCGCGGTAGGGGATCACGCGGGCCGAGAACAGCAGCTTGCCGGAGGAGTGGGTCTTGCCGCGATCGTGCTCGAAGAACACGCCGGGCGAACGGTGGAGCTGCGAGACGATCACGCGCTCGGTGCCGTTGATGACGAACGAGCCGGTGTCGGTCATGAGCGGGATCTCGCCCATGTAGACCTCCTGCTCCTTCACTTCCTTGACGGGGAAGCCTTCGGTGCCGTCCTTGCCTTTGACCTTGGGCGCTTCCTTGTCCATGATCGTCAGGCGCACCTTCGCGCGCAGCGGCGCCGCGAAGGTCAGGCCACGCTGCTGGCACTCCTTGACGTCGAACGGCGGCGTGCTGAGCGAGTAGCTGACGAAGTCCAGGCGGGCATTGCCCGAATGGCTGGTGATCGGGAAGATCGACTGGAACGCGGCCTGCAGCCCGGCCTCGCCGGTGCGTGCGTCGGCCAGCAGGTCGGCTTGCAGGAAGTGACGATAGGATTCGAGCTGGGTGGCGAGCAGGAACGGAACCGGCAATACGCTGGCACGCTTGGCGAAGCTCTTGCGGATGCGTTTCTTCTCGGTGAATGAATAGCTCATCGTTGACTCCTGCAGGCGACGGATAGACTGGGGTGGAGCGGTGTACGGGTGCTGCTGCTGCGGCTGCCGCTACTGCTGCGGCGGAAAAAGCAAAGCGACTGCGGGCCGGCGGTCACCCGCCGGCCCGAGGTCGTCACGACAATCTCGCTGCCTGTCCGGCAGGGCAAGCACCGTTCCCGGTGCCGCCCTTCCGGCCGGGGATGAACCCCGGAACCGACTCGACGGAAACGCGTCTCGTCACTTCAGCTCGACCGCTGCGCCCGCATCGGTCAGCTGCTTCATGATTGCATCTGCATCGGCCTTCGAAACGCCTTCCTTCACCGGCTTCGGCGCACCGTCGACCAGGTCCTTCGCTTCCTTCAGGCCCAGCGCGGTGATCGCACGAACGGCCTTGATGACTTCGACCTTCTTCTCGCCGGCCGACTTCAGGATGACCGTGAATTCGGTCTTCTCTTCAGCCGGGGCGGCGGCGCCGGCTGCCGGGGCGGCGACGGCCACCGAGGCGGCTGCAGCGGACACGCCGAACTTCTCTTCCATTTCCTTGATCAGCTCGGACAGCTCAAGCACGGTGAGGCCGGCGATTGCGTCGAGGATTTCTGCTTTTGCGACTGCCATTTCAATTGCTCCTGATGTTGCTGATGTCGATTGGATGGAATGTTGTCACCGGGCGATGAGGCAGGGATGAACCCGCCCCGTGCCGCCTGAGGGGAAGGACCGCCTCAGGCTGCCGCTTCGGCGGGCGCTTGCGCGCCCTGCTTCTGGTCGCGTACGGCCGCAGCCGTGCGCACGAACCGCGCAGGAACTTCGTTGAGCGTCTGGACGAACTTGGCCACCGGTGCCTGCATCGTTCCCATCAGCGTCGAGAGCAGTGCTTCGCGCGACGGGAGTCGCGCCAGGCCCTGGATCTCCTTCGCCGACAGGACCTGGTCGGGCAATGCACCGCCGCGAATCACCAGCTTGTCGTTTGCCTTGGCGAACTCGTCGAGCACCTTCGCTGCCTTGACCGGATCGGTCGAGATCCCGTAGGCGAGCGGACCGACCAGCTGGTCCGCGAGCGCCTTGAACGGGGTCCCGTCGACCGCACGGCGGGCGAGGGTGTTCTTGAGCACCTTCAGGTAGACGCCTTCTGCGCGAGCCTTGCGCCGCAGTTCGGTCATTGCACCGACGCCCATGCCGCGGTACTCAGCGATCACGACCGACTGTGCCTTCCCGAGCTCCGCACTCAGTTCGGCGACAACTGCCTGTTTGTCCTGCAGAGTCAAACTCAAGGTGCACCTCCTTAACTGAACCGCACCACCTTCGCCGACGCGGACGCGTCCGGGAAACCGACCCGGCTACGACCGCCCCGACCGGGGTGGAAAGCACAACACGGCGACCTTGATCCAGGAATTCGACATTGCAACCGCTCCTGTTTCGGGGGTACGCCATCTGCGTAGGGCGCCGTCACCGGGTGTGCATGCTGCCCCACCGTCGTCCGGCATTAAGTTCCGGGGAACGCCTACGGTCTTTGACAACCCCGCCGGAGCGGCAGCCAGATGCAGCTGCAACCCCGGCGGGCCCAAAGTTCTGTATTCCGATGCAACCCGCGGACCGCGGGTCTCCGGCAAACCTTCCGCCTACGCTGCCTCGCGCGAAGCGACCAGGCTGCCCTGGTCGACCCGTACGCCGGCACCCATCGTCGAAGACAGGCTGACGCGGCGGACGTAGATGCCCTTCGCACCGGCCGGCTTGGCGCGGTTGAGCGCGTCGATCAGCGCGCCGAGGTTCTCC
>JAIENF010000025.1 GCA_019751575.1 Burkholderiales bacterium | reverse complement strand
GCCGGGTCCGGGTTCCGGCAACAGCGTGTTCTGGAACGACTCGCTGCTGATCAGCCGCGCCGGACGTGAACGGCTTGCCGGCACGGGGGACTGGATGCTGAACGCACCGCCGCGCTGGATGGGCGGGATTGCGTTGCACGGTCCGGCGGGATGGCGCTGGGATCGGCTGGCGAACCGGATGCGAAAAGTCGCGGCGGGATAACATCGGGTCGTCCCACGGCGTCGACGCCGAACCAGAGTGGAGATGCGATGACCCCTGAACCCGCTCGTGCAGCCCGGGCGTTGCCGATCCGCCTGGCCGTGTTCGACATGGCCGGCACGACCATCCAGGATACCGGCGTCGTGCCGCTGGCCTTCGATGCGGCGCTTGCATCGCAAGGCCTGTCCGCGACCGCGGAGGAACTGAGCGCGATCCGCGGTGCCGGCAAGCGAGAGGCGATCCGCCACCTGGTGCAGCTGCGCCGTGGCGACGAAGACCTCGACCGGCATGCGGATGCTGTCTACGATGCATTCCGCGCTGAACTCGACCAGCGCTTCCGCGCGGGAGGCGCCCGTCCGGTCGACGGGGCGCTCGAGGTGTTCTCGTGGCTGCGCAGCCGTGGCGTGGCGATCGTGCTCAATACCGGGTTCGACCGCGAGACACAGGCGCTGGTGCTGGCTGCGGTCGGCTGGGACAAGGGCCTCGGAAGGATGGGCGTCGCCGATGCGCTGGTCTGCGGCGACGACGTGCCGCTCGGGCGGCCTGCGCCATACATGGTGTTCCGTGCGATGGAGCGGACCGGCGTCACGTCGGTCGCCGAGGTGCTCAACATCGGCGATACCGTCCTCGACATCCAGTCCGGCGTCAACGCCGGCTGCGGCGTGAACGTCGCGGTATGGAGCGGGGCGCACGGCCGCGAGAAGCTCGCGCGCGAGCCGGGCGCACACCTGATCGAAGACGTTTCGCACCTGCCCGCGCTGCTCGAACGCGTGGCCGGCGGCACGGCTTGAACACGCGCCGGCGTGGGCTGCTGGCTGCCGGCGCCGCGTTCGCGCTGTCCGGATGCAGCCGCTCGGACCGGCTGGAAGCGACCGTGCACTGGCTCGGGATCGACCATGCGTTCGGCGCCGGCATCGTGCTCGCCGCGCCCGACGGCAGCCTCGCCACGGTCGGTTTCTTTCCGGACGCGCCCCCGCAGGGCGTGTTCGACGAAATGAAGCGGTTGCGCTCGGTCACGCAGGCGATGGCCGGGCGCACCACGCCTTTCGTGGTGCTGGACCTGCGCCTGAAAGGCCCGGGCAAGGCAGGCTTCGAGAACCTGGTGCGCTACTCCGTGCTGTTCTCGAACATGGGCGGGCCGCCGGTCGCGTTCAATCGCCAGCATCGCGACTGGGTGAAGGACGGCGGCATTGAACTGGCCGGCGAGGCCCGGGCAGGGGCGAGGCTGCTCGGGCGCGTGCGGCGCGCCGGCGCGACCGACATCGACGGCACCGAGCAGCCCTACCGATGGGACCTGAGCTTCGACGCCGCCGTCGCGGCGTGACTGCCTCGCGCAGGCGTCAGTCCTCGCGGCGCATCTGCGGGAACAGGATCACGTCGCGGATCGTGCTGCTGTCGGTCAGCAGCATCACCAGCCGGTCGATGCCGATGCCTTCGCCGCCACACGGGGGCAGGCCGTACTCGAGCGCGCGCACGTAATCGGCGTCGTAGTGCATCGCCTCGGCATCGCCCGATTCCTTCCGGCTCGCCTGCTGCCGGAAGACCGCGGCCTGCTCGTCGGGATCGTTGAGCTCCGAGAACCCGTTGGCGATCTCGCGGCCGGCGATGAACAGTTCGAACCGCTCGGTGATCGATGGATCGGCATCGTTGCGCCGCGCGAGCGGCGATACCTCGGTCGGGTAGTCGATGATGAAGGTCGGCTCGAACAGCTGGGTCTCGACCGTTGCGTCGAACAGCGACAGCTGCATGCCGCCCAGGCCGTCGTCGGGATGCACCGCTTCGCCCAGCCGCGCCAGTTCACCCGCCAGCCAGGCGCGATCGGCAAGTTGCGCCGGCGTGTACCGGGGAGCGTACTTCGCGATCGCCTCGAGGATGGTCAGCCTGGCGAATGGCTTGCCGAAGTCGATCTCGCGGCCCTGGTAGCTGATCTTCTCGCTGCCGGTGACCGCGCGCGCGACCTCTGCGAACATCTGCTCGGTCAGCGCCATGAGCTCGCGGTATCGGGTGTAGGCCGAGTAGAACTCGAGCATCGTGAACTCGGGGTTGTGCCGGGTCGAGATGCCTTCGTTGCGGAAGTTGCGGTTGATCTCGAACACCCGTTCGAAGCCGCCGACCACCAGGCGCTTCAGGTAGAGCTCGGGTGCGATGCGCAGGAACAGCTCCATGTCGAGCGCGTTGTGGTGGGTCTTGAACGGCCGCGCATTCGCCCCGCCCGGGATCGGATGCATCATCGGCGTCTCGACCTCGAGGTAGCCGCGGTCGAGCAGGAACTGGCGCACCGCCTGCACGGTGCGCGAACGTGCGATGAACGTGCGCCGTGAATCCTCGTTGACCATGAGGTCGAGGTAACGCTGCCGGTAACGCTGCTCCTGGTCGGTCAGCCCGTGGAATTTCTCGGGCAGCGGACGCAAGGACTTGGTGAGCAGCCGGATCGACGACACGCGCACCGTGAGTTCGTTCGTCTTCGTGCGGAACAGCACGCCGGTGGCCCCGACGATGTCGCCGAGGTCGTAGTGCTTGAAGGCCTCGTGCGCCTCGATGCCGGTGCCGTCGTCGGACACGTAGAGCTGAATCATCCCCGAGCCGTCGCGCACGCTGGCGAAGCTGGCCTTGCCCATCACGCGCTTGAGCAGGATGCGCCCGGCCAGCGTGACCTCGACCGGCGTCGCCTCGAGCGCGGCCTTGTCGTGGCCGGCATGGGCCACCTGGAGGTCGCCCGCGAGGTGCAGGCGCTCGAAGTCGTTCGGAAAGGCGACGCCGGCTGCGCGCAGCGCGGCGAGCTTGGCGCGCCGCTCGGCGACGATATGGTCCGTGTCTGCAGGCGTGACCGGCTGGGACGGGAGGGTGTTGGCGGCGTCTGTCATTTACACACCCTGCTTGAGGCTGGCATTGATGAAGTCATCGAGGTCGCCGTCCAGCACCCGCTGGGTGTCGCCGACCTCGTGGTTGGTACGCAGGTCCTTGATGCGCGACTGGTCGAGCACGTAGGAGCGGATCTGGTGGCCCCAGGCGATGTCCGTCTTCGACTCTTCCATCGCCTGCTTCTCTTCGTTGCGCTTGCGAAGTTCGAGCTCGTAGAGGCGCGACTTGAGCATGGCCATCGCCTCGGCCCGGTTGCGATGCTGCGAGCGGTCGCTCTGGCATTGCACGACGATGTTGGTCGGCAGGTGGGTGATCCTGATCGCGGAATCGGTCTTGTTGATGTGCTGGCCGCCCGCGCCCGACGCGCGGAAGGTGTCGACGCGAAGATCGGCCGGGTTGATCGTCACCTCGATCGAATCGTCGACCTCGGGATAGATGAACACGCTGGCGAACGACGTGTGCCGGCGCGCATTCGAGTCGAACGGCGACTTGCGAACCAGCCGGTGCACGCCCGCCTCGGTGCGCAGCGTGCCGTAGGCATACGCTCCGGTCACCTTGATCGATGCACTCTTGATGCCCGCGACGTCGCCGCTCGATTCCTCGAGCAGTTCCACCTTGAACTCGCGCCGCTCGCAGAAGCGCAGGTACATGCGCTCGAGCATCTGCGCCCAGTCCTGCGCCTCGGTGCCGCCGGTGCCGGCCTGGATGTCGATGAAGCAGTTGGCCGGGTCGAGCGGGTCGCTGAACATGCGCTCGAATTCCATCCGGGCAATGGCCTTCTCGAGCTGCTCGATGTCGCCGGCGAGCTGCTCCAGGGTGCTGGTGTCGCCTTCGCCTCGGGCCATCTCGAACAGCTCCTGCGTGTCCGCAAGCATCCGTTCGGTGCCTTCCATCCGGGTGACGATGTCCTCGAGCTGCTTGCGCTCGCGCCCCAGTTCCTGTGCACGCTTGGTGTCGGCCCAGACGGCCGGGTCTTCCAGGTCGCGGCTGACTTCCTTCAGTCGGGTGATCTTGGTATCGAAGTCAAAGATACCTCCGCAGCTCTGCCGTGCGCTGGCCGAAACCGGCCAGGCTGTCGGAGAGCGAATTCAGTCGTTCGGCTTCCATGGGGATTCCCGCAGTAAACCGCCGATTATAGCGGCGTGCCACTGCCTCCGCCGCCCGACGCCCGCAACAGACCTGCCTCCCGGGCGACGTCCGCCCCCGCGTTCAGTTCCAGGGCTCGGCGGGGCTGCCGGCCTTTCGCCAGTGCTCGACGGTCAGTTGAACGCTCTGCAGCCCCTGCCAGCTGTTCATGTCCACCCGGTAGACCGCCTCGATGCGCGAAGGCAGCGCGTCCGTGGCGTTGAAGCGGATCGCGGCGAATCGTCCGCCGCTGCCGCGCAGTTCCAGCTTCGAATGGGCTTCACCCACGATCTTCTGGGCGGTGACTTCGAAGCGATCGACGAACTCAGGGCGTGGGAAGCCGGGGCCCCAGACGCCCTCGTGCATCTGGCGCGCGAGGTCGAGGTCGAGCGCGTGGCCGTCCAGGCTGCCGTCGGTCTCGATCACCCGCGACAGGTCGGCCGGGGTGAGCAGCGAACGCGCGACCGATTCGAGGGTCTCCGTGAACAGTGGCAGGTCCGCTTCGCGCAGGCTGAGCCCGGCGGCGGCCGCATGGCCCCCGAACGCCAGGAGCAGTCCGGGCGCGCGCTTGTCGATGAGGTCCAGGGCATCGCGCAGGTGCAGGCCGGCGATCGAACGGCCGGACCCCTTCAGGATGCCGCCTTCGCCTCGGGCGAAGCAGAAGGCCGGCCGGTGCAGGCGGTCCTTCAGTCGCGCGGCGACGATGCCGATCACGCCCTGGTGCCAGGCCGGGTCGAAAAGGGCGATCGACCAGCCTTCGCCGCCGACGTCGACATCGACCGCCGCCAGCGCCTGGTCGCGCATCGTGGCTTCGATCTCGCGCCGCTGCCGGTTGAGCCGGTCCAGTTCGGCGGCGATCGCACCGGCGCGGGCGACGTCGTCGGTGACCAGGCATTCGATGCCGAGCGACATGTCCTGCAGCCGGCCGGCGGCGTTCAGCCGGGGACCCGCGACGAAGCCGAGGTCGTAGGTGGTGCAGCGGTCCGCCGCACGCCCGGCCACCCTGAGCAGGGCTGCGATGCCCGGCACGGTGCGCCCGGCGCGGATGCGCCTGAGGCCCTGCGAGACCAGGATGCGGTTGTTCGCGTCGAGCCGGACCACGTCGGCGACCGTGCCGAGCGCGACCAGGTCGAGCCAGTGGGCAAGGTTGGGACCGCCGCTGCCGGAGAACCGGCCGCGCCTGCGCAGCTCCGCGCGCAGCGCCAGCATCACGTAGAACATCACGCCCACGCCGGCCAGGTGCTTGCTGGGGAAGCCGCAACCGGGCTGGTTCGGGTTGACGATGACCTCCGCCGCCGGCAACTGGTGGCCCGGCAGGTGGTGGTCGGTAACGAGTACGCGCATGCCCAGTGCATGGGCACGGTCGACGCCATCGACGCTGGCGATGCCGTTGTCGACGGTGATCAGCCAGTCGGGCCTGCGCTGGTGCGCCAGGTCCACGATCTGCGGCGTGAGCCCGTATCCGTACTCGAAGCGGTTCGGCACCAGGAACTCGACCTGCGCCCCGAACGCCCGCAGTGCGCGGATGCCCACGGCGCAGGCGGTGGCGCCATCGCAATCGTAATCCGCGACGATCAGCAGCCGCTCGTTGCGCTCGATCGCATCGGCCAGGGCGGCGGCCGCTGCCTCGCAGCAGGACAGTTGCGCCGGCGCCAGCAGGCGCGCAAAGTCATCGGACAGTTCCTCGGCCGAGGCGAGTCCGCGGGCGGCGAACACGCGTGCGAGGACCGGTGCCACCCCGGCCTGTTCCAGCGCGGCGCGCGCCGCATCGGGGACTCCGCGCGTCAGCAGTTCAGGCATCGCCGGCTCCGGCGCGCTCGCTGGACAGCGTCGCCAGCGGTTGCCGACGGCGCCAGAAGCGGAAGCGGTCGGACGCCGCGAGGTGCGCGGTCGACAGGCCGCCGGAGGAGGGCCAGCGCAGGTCGATGCCTTCGATGCGGCCGCTGCGCAGCGCGCGGTCTATCGGTGCCAGCCACCGGGCGTCGAGGCGCTCGAGCTCGGTGCGCCATCCGGACGCATCGCCTGCCTGTACATGCGGCAGCAACGCGTCGAGGACGAGCAGCCAGCGGCCATCGGCGGCCTGTTCGAGCCATCGGGTCGCATCCTCGCCAGTCCCGATCCAGCGACAACCGGCCAGGGCGGCGAGGCCGGCGAGCAGTGCGCCCCCCCCGGAAGCGCCGGTGCAGCCCGGGCGCCCGGGACCGGGCCGGCATCCCTGTCCATGCAGCCACAGCCCGGAGGCAACCGGTTCACCGCGCCGCTCGCGCGCCTGGTTCACCGGGTGCTCGAACCAGAGCATCTGCACCTCGTTGACGAAGGCGAGCCACTGCCGTCGCCCCGGACCGGTCGGGAGGTTGTGATCGACGTCGTCGCCGATGGCGTCGGCGGGCGAGGTCGTCTCCAGGCCGAACGATTCGTCCGCCCCGAGGTACCAGCGCGCCGGCACCGGCGACAGCAGGGACGCGGCCTGCGGGAAATGCGCACGCACCGAATCGGCCAGCGCGGCGGACTCGTCCTCGCGCAACTGCAGCAGGGACGGCGGAGCCAGCCGCAGCCCGGTGCGTCCGACCACGAAGTGAACCGGGTCTGCGCGCAGCCACCAACGGTTGCCCGGGTCGTACCCGTCCAGCGCGAGGGTGACCGGTGCCAGCGGCAGGGACGGCGCCGCTGCCCTGGGCGAACCGGGCCGGCCAGCGTCCGCCGGGGTCCCGGGCGACGTCGGTGCCGCGGCGAATCGCCGCCACAGCCACTGGTCGGCGGACTGCGGGATCGGAACGTCCCGCCTGCCGCGCGACAGCCAGCGCTCCAGCGTCGGTGCCGCGACCCGATGCATGACGCTGGCGGCGCCGCCATGCGTCCAGGGCAGGCCGGGGATGAGCAGTTCCAGGTGCAAGGGTGTCGTCGAGGCTTTGGCGGGCATCTCGGCCGAAGGCGGCCGCGCGCAGTCTAGCACCGCGCCCGGCCGTGTCAGCCGCGCCATGGCCTTGGCCGGGCCGTCCTTGTGGCACACTTCCCGCGCCCCTCCAGGCTGCAGAAGAAGCAGACGACCGATCCGTGTCCCCCTACGAGCTGTTCGTCGGGCTGCGCTACACGCGCGCCAAACGCAGCAACAACTTCATTTCCTTCATCTCGCTGGTGTCGACGCTGGGCATGGCGCTGGGCATCGCGGTGCTGATCACCGTCGTGTCGGTGATGAACGGATTCCAGAAGGAGGTGCGCGACCGCATCCTCGGCGTGCTCGCGCACGTGCAGATCTCCGGCATCGAGGGCGGCTTGTCCGACTGGCCCGCGATCGCGGCCAGGGCCGAGGAAAACCCGGCAGTGCGCGGAAGCGCGCCGTACGTGCTCGCGCAGGGCCTGCTCGGCAACGACCAGGTGGTGCGCGGTGCGATCATCCGCGGCATCCTGCCGGAGCGCGAGGCCCGCGTCGCCGACTTCGCGACCTACCTCCGCGCGGGTTCGATCGACGCGCTGGTGCCGGACAGCTTCACGACGGTGCTCGGCATCGAGCTCGCGCGCGCGCTCGGCGTGGGCGTGGGCGTGGGCGACAAGGTGCTGCTGATCGCGCCACAGGGCCAGATCACGCCAGCCGGGGTCATCCCGCGGCTGAAGCAGTTCACGGTGGTCGGCATCTTCGAGGCAGGGCACTTCGAATTCGACTCCGGCCTTGCGCTGGTGCACATGCAGGACGCGCAGAAGCTCTACCGGATGGGCGACACGGTCACCGGCGTGCGGCTGAAGATCGCGGACATGTTCCAGGCGCCCCGCATCGCGCGCGAGATCGCCCGCGGGCTGAACTCGGATGCGATCGTGTCCGACTGGTCCAGGCTCAATGCCGGATGGTTCCGCGCGGTCGAGATCGAGAAGCGGATGATGTTCATCATCCTGTCCCTGATCGTGGCAGTGGCCGCCTTCAACATCGTGTCCACGCTGGTGATGGTGGTCACGGAGAAGCGCGCCGACATCGCCATCCTGCGCACGCTCGGCTCGACACCCTCCAGCATCATGGCCATCTTCGTGATCCAGGGTGCGCTGATCGGCATCTTCGGCACGCTGCTGGGCGTTGGCGGCGGGGTGCTGCTGGCGTCGAACGTCGACATCGTGGTGCCGTTCATCGAACGTTCGTTCGGCGTGCAGTTCCTGGCCAAGGATGTCTACTTCATCAGCGAACTGCCATCCGAAGTGCGGATGGCCGACGTCACCTTCGTCGCCTCGATCTCGCTGGTGCTGTCGTTCCTCGCGACGCTCTATCCCAGCTGGCGGGCGTCCCGCATCAACCCGGCGCAGGCATTGCGCTATGAGTGAACCGCAGCCGATGGTGCTGGAGTGCAGCGGGCTCGCAAAGACCTACCGCGAAGGTGCGGCGCTGGGCGAGGTCTCGGTGCTTCGCGGGGTGGACCTCCAGGTGCGCGCGGGCGAACGCATCGCGATCGTCGGCAGCTCCGGCTCGGGAAAGAGCACGCTGCTGCACCTTCTCGGGGGACTGGACGCCGCCAGCGCCGGGCAGGTCAGCCTGTGCGGAGCGCGGGTGGACACGATGGGGCAGGGCGCCCTTGCGGCGCTGCGTAACCGTGCGCTCGGCTTCCTGTACCAGTTCCACCACCTGCTGCCCGAGTTCTCCGCGCTCGAGAACGTGGCGATGCCGTTGCTGATCCGCAGGATGCCCCGTTCGGAAGCGATGCGGCGTGCCGGAGACGGGTTGCAGGCGGTCGGGCTCGGCCACCGCCTGGCGCACCGGCCGGGTGAGCTTTCCGGGGGCGAACGCCAGCGCGCCGCGCTTGCCCGCGCGCTGGTCACCGAGCCGGCCTGCGTGCTGGCCGACGAGCCCACCGGCAACCTCGACCGTACCAACGCCGAAGCGATGTTCGAACTGATGCTGGAGCTCAACCGTGCGCGCGGCACCAGCCTGGTGATGGTGACGCACGACGAGCGGCTGGCGGCGAAGGCCGAGCGCGTGCTGCGGCTCGAGGACGGTCGCCTGCGCCCTGACTGACGCGGCGTACGCGACGGCCGCGGCTGCGCGCCGGGTTCAGAGCCTGAAGACTCGAAGGATGCCGTGCCGGACAAGGTCCTGGTACACGGCCCCATCTTCCAGCGAGCGTTTCAGCATGAACGCAGGCGCGCTCGCCCTGCACATCCTCGGCAGCAGGAAGCCCGCGATGATGACCAGCACCCCCGGGAACCAGTGCAGCATCAGCGCGACGCCGACGCCCATGCCGAGGACGGCCAGTTGCACGAGGGGCAGCAGTGCCTGCGCGGCGAGGTACCGGTAGGCGCCGCGCGGATCTATGTCGACCCGGATGCCGCCCTCTGCCCATGCCTGCCGGTACGCTGCATGGTCCATCGTCTCCGGCGCCGGAGACGGCACCGCATCGGCTGAAGGATCGTCTGCCATCGTCGTCGTCAGTGGAGCACGGGTTCCGGATCGAGGCTGCGCCACAGGTACCAGGTGGCCACCGTTCGCCAGGGACGCCAGGCGCTGGACAGGCGCGCGATCTGGCGGGGCGAGGTTGCCCGTCCCCGGCTGTAGGCCATCTCGATCGCCCGCCGCAGTCCGAGGTCGGCCATCGGCAATACATCCGGGCGGGCGAGGTGGAAGATCAGGAACATCTGTACGGTCCAGACGCCGATGCCGCGCACGGCGGTGAGTTCCGCGATGATGTCGTCGTCATCCATGCCGGACCAGCCGTCGAGCCCGGCGGGTCGCCGCTCGAAATGGCCTGCAAGGTCGCGCATGTACTCCACCTTGCGCCCGGACAGTCCGCAGGACCGGAGCGTATCCGGGGACGCATCGAGCACGACCGCCGGTGTCACCGTCTCGCAGGCTGTTGCGAAACGCGTCCAGACGGATTGCGCGGCCTTCACCGAGATCTGCTGCCCGACGATCGACCGGGCGAGCGTCTGGAAGGCGTTACCCCGGCTGCCCAGCCGCAGGGGCGGGTGCGCGGCGATCAGGCCGGCGAGCAGCGGGTCGTTCTCGCCGAGTTCGCGACAGGCGCCTGTCCACCATCGGGGACGTTGTCCGGTCTGCATCCGTGCAGGGCGTCCGCTGTACGACGCCTGAATCAGTCGGCGGCGTGCCGGCTGCGCGCGCGGCGCCGCCAGGCAACCACGACATAGACCCGCCAGGCGCCGCGTACCGCGAAATAGCCGGCGATCGCCATGACGATGCCGAGCATGAACAGTCCGAGCGCGAGCGGCTTGCCCATGCCGGAAAACCAGGTCCAGAGCGCTGGCAGCATGTCGAGCCAGCCCTGGTGCTCGAGCGGCTGCGGTTGCGGGACATCGGCGACCGTTCCGCGTCCGAGTGCAACGCTGCCGATGTTGTAGGCCACGATGTAGATCGGGACGATGGTCAGCGGATTCGTCCAGAACGTGCCCAGCACCATCGCCGGAAGGTTGACCCGGAACAGGATGGCAAGCCCCGCCCCGCACAGGATCTGCAGGGGGCCCGGGATCAGGCCGGTGAACAAACCGATCGCAACCCCCCCTGCCACCGAGCGACGGTGCAGGTGCCAGAGGTTATGGTGGGTGAGCAGTGAACCGAACTTCGCCAGAAAGCGGTTTTCAACGATGCTTGAATGGCTCGGCAGGTATCTCTTGAAGAATTTTTTCGGCACGACGAACGCCTGCCACGCATGAGTGCGCGGACTGTAACCCAAGCGCAAGGTCCCTGCCAGCGACCTTGCCACGGCCGGTGATCCCGGTCGGTCCTGCCCTTGCCTGGGTGGGCGGAGCCGTCGCCCTGCAGATGCAGGCCGAACTCCCGTCCGGTGGACGCCTGGTCCAGCTGGCCGCGGGCGCGGCTGCCTGCCTGCTGGCGTGGGTCCTGATGCAGGCGCGCGCCGGGGGTCTCCTCCGGGTGCCCGTCACACGGGCCGCACCCGGCAGCGGGGACGGGCCCGGCGGGATCCAGGCACCCGCCCTGGCCGGCACGTTCGCTGCGGGGGCGATCCTGGCGGCGGCTTTCCTCGGCGGCTTCGCCTGGTCTGCGGCCTGGGCCTCGCTGCGGATCAGCGACGCGTTGCCGGCGCAGTGGGAGCGGCGCGACATCGAGGTGGTCGGCGTGGTCGCGGGCATGGTCCAGCGGACCGAGCGCGGCGTGCGCTTCGCGTTCGATGTCGAGCAGGTGCTGACCGATGGCGCCACGGTGCCGCAGCGGGTGATGCTCTCGTGGTACGGCACGCGGGCCTCGCGCCGGGCCGTCGATGACGAGCACGTCGATCGCGCCGGCAGCCGGCCGCCCGGTGCAGCGGAACGGTGGCGATTCGTCGTGCGCCTGCGGCGTCCGCATTCGAGCGTGAATCCGCATGGCTTCGATGCCGAGGCGTGGCTGCTCGAACGCAACCTTCGGGCGACCGGCCATGTGCGGCGCAGCGTGATGCGCATCGATCCCGTCGTGCAGCGCCCGGGCTACCTGATCGAACGGGCGCGGGAGTCGATCCGCGCACGCTTCGAGCGCACGCTGCAGGACGCACCCTATGCCGGGGTGCTTTCGGCCCTGGCGATCGGCGACCAGCAGGCGATCCCGGCCGCGCAATGGGAGCTGTTCACGCGGACCGGCATCAACCACCTGATGAGCATCTCCGGCCTGCATGTGACGATGGTGGCGGCGCTCGCGTTCTGGCTGGTCGACGCCGGCTGGCGGCGCAGCCGCTCGCTGTCCGGCCGGCTGCCGGCACGCAAGGCGGCCGTGCTCGCCGGATTGGCTGCAGCCTTCGCGTATGCGCTGCTTGCCGGCTTCTCGGTGCCGACCCGGCGCACGGTGTTCATGCTCGCGGTGATCGCGGTCGCGCTCTGGCGGGAGCGCCGCATCGATGCGGCCGGCGTCCTGTCCAGTGCATTGCTGCTGGTGACGGTGCTCGATCCGTGGGCGGTACTGGCCACCGGGTTCTGGCTTTCCTTCGGCGCGGTCGCCCTGCTGATGACGGTATCCGCGGGCCGGATCGCGCGTCCGCCCCCGGTGCGCCGATGCCGCCCTTGCCGTGCCATCGCGCAATGGGGGCGTGTGCAGTGGACGATCACCGTCGGCATGGTGCCGGCGACCCTCGCGCTGTTCTCGCAGGTCTCGCTGGTTTCGCCACTCGCCAATGCGATCGCGATTCCGCTGATCGGCTCGGTGGTGGTGCCGATGGCGGTCCTGGCTGCGCTGCTGCCGTTGCCCGGGCTGCTGCAGGCCGCGCACGCGATCGTCGGGGCGACGCTGGTGCCGATCGCGTGGCTGGCCAGCCTTGATTGGGCGGTATGGGTGCAGCCGGCGCCGCCCGCGTGGGCGACCGGGCTGGCGCTGGCCGGCATCGGCTGGTGGTGCATGCCCGCCGGCTGGCCGGCGCGCTGGCTCGGCATGGTCGCCTTGCTGCCGGTGCTGATGGCCCGTCCTGCCCCGATCGCCCCCGGGGCGGTCGAAGTCACCCTGCTCGACGTGGGGCACGGGCTGTCCCTGGTCGTGCGCACCGCCGGGCATGTACTGGTGTACGACACCGGGCCCGCCTGGAGCAGCGAGGCCGACGCGGGGTCGCGCATCCTGCTGCCATACCTGCGGGGAGAGGGAGTCCGGCGTCTCGATGCCCTGGTGGTTTCGCATGACGACATCGACCACGCCGGCGGTGCGCTGTCGCTGCTGCGCGCCCTGCCGGTCGGCATGTTCCTGTCCACGCTGCCACCGGGCCATCCTGCACATGCGTTCGTGTCGAGGCCCCTGCTGTGCCATGACGGGCAGTCATGGACGTGGGACGGCGTGCACTTCCGCATGATCCACCCGCCGTGGGACAGCCATGCCAGCCGCATGGCCGACAACGAACGCAGTTGCGTGCTGCAGGTGGAGGCGGCGGGCGAACGGCTTCTCGTCACCGGGGACATCGGCGCAGCGAGCGAGGCCCGCCTGGTCGAAGCGGCCCGCCGCCGCGACGATGGGTCGCTGCGCGCGGACGTGCTGCTGGTGCCGCACCATGGGTCGGGCGGCTCATCCACGCAGGCCTTCGTGGATGCGGTTGCGCCGAGGCTGGCGCTGATGCCGGTCGGCTACCGCAACCGCTTCGGCCACCCGCGTCCCGACGTGGTCGAACGCTACCGGCTGCGCCAGGCGCGGGTGGTCCGCACCGACCAGTCGGGCGCGGTGCGACTGACGCTCGGTGCCGGCGACTGGCGACTGCGCCACGAGCGCGCCCACGTGCGCCGGTACTGGCGCGCATCGCCCCCGCCCGATGCACCGCCACGGCAGCCGGGCGAGGTGCGCCCCGATGGCGCGCGCGGGCAGTAAACTGCGTTTCCATCTCCCCGTCCAGGAAATCGACCGATGGCCCATGTGCCCGTGATCCCGCCCGGTTCCGCCCCGCCGCTGGCTCCGTACTCGCCCGGCGTCCGCATCGACGCCGCCAGTCGCGTCGTGCATGTGTCCGGCATGCTTGCGCTCGATGCCGGCGGTGCGATCGTCGGCATCGGCGACGTGCGTGCACAGACCCGCTGCGTGCTCGATGCGATCAGATCGGTGGTCACGGCAGCCGGCGGCTCCCTGGCAGACGTCGCCATGAACCAGATCTTCCTCAAGGACCTCGGTGACTATGCCG